>CALLNG010000549.1 GCA_938005345.1 uncultured Clostridia bacterium | reverse complement strand
AGCGAAACAGTCTTTGTATCTGCACCATCTTTTTCTCACAGTATTTCTCTCCTGACTGCATCCTGTGAAAGCAGAAGGATTCCACGGCCACACCTTTTCTGTAACTCCTTAGCCACTGTTGATTTACCGCTCCCTGAATTTCCCCGTAACATAATAAGCTTTGACTGGCGTTTCATATCTACTCCTCCATCGTGCCCTTACAAATTGATACAACACCAATAATATTTCTTTCTTTTTTAGTCTTTTATCTTGACGCCGAGGAACCGGGCAAGTTCTGGCATTTGCCACTGCGATAAAACCGTGCCGCGCAGTTCCTTGCCTTCTAATAAAATACCCCCAATGTTGCAGGAAGAGAGGTCCTGGCCCTCCAGTGAAGTTTGAAAGAAGTTGGCATGCTGCAAATTACATTCCACCAGTTTCCACTTTTTATGTGTGACACAGTCTAGGCTTGCACCGGAAAAATCGCAGTGATGAAATGAAACTTCCCGCCACTGGCTATTCGATAAATTTATGTAATGGCAGGCACAGTCTTCCATGTTTACATTGCGCAGAAAAGCGCCTGACATATCCACTCCAAAAAGTTTACATCTGCGAAACGTAACCCGGTATAAAGAACTATCCCGCAGCAACACATTAGATAAATCACAGCCCTCTAGCACAACATCCGTCCATTCAGACCGATTGAGCGTACTTTCATTTAATGACACCTGTTTCAATTTACATTGTTTGAACTCTAATTTTTCTTGCTGTAGCTTTACTTCTTCCCCGCTAAAACAACCGTTGACCGCCGTTTCCTGCTCCGCCGCTTCTATCACTTTTTGTAGCAATAATTTTGTATTCTCTATCATTGTTTCACCTTTCCAATCTTACAACCCCACCATAGCACATACCGTCCGGCTGGTCAAATTCAGTCCACTCTACCTCAAATCCCAGTTCTTCCGAAATGAAACGGAGCGGAACAAACGTGCGGCCCTCCGTTTCATATGCGGTGCAGCCAAGCGCCACTTCTCTACCATTTACATAAGCAACCGTGCTGCCTAAAACAAGTTTGATGGTCTTCTGTCCATCCTGAATTTGCACGATTCCATTTTGCCCATCAAATGTAATTTGATCCGTTGGCACTCCTGCCGCTTCCATAATTCCTCGTATTGGTACCATTGTAGTGCCGTTTTCTAAACGCGGCAACGCATCAAACCAAATTTTCTCTCCCTGATATAATACAGTTACCTGCATAGAGTCATACAATGTTTGGTCTATTAATTTGTTAGCATCTATATGCTGCATTTCTGAAAACATTGGTATGGTAACCGATTCTCCAGCATTGATTTTAGAAAATTTCATTTGAATCTCAGTTTCAATCGTAACCATCTCCGGTACACTCTCTATTTTTCCCAGCAAATTCCCCAGTTGTTGCGCTGTCAGTTTGAGTTGTATCTGAATAGCGCCACTTTGGTTCTCCGGTTCCAACATTACTTCAATCTGCATCTGTGCCCCTTCAAAATCAACCGTCTTCTCCGCTCCCGGACAGTTCCATTTCCAAACTTGCTGTAATACAGCTGATGTAATCTCCTCTGGTACATCTACCTTGGTGTAATCTCCTGTTTCGCCTTGTGCCAATTGATTCCATACCGTCTGAATCGTTTGATTCCACTCCTCCGCTGCTTTGATCCCTCCCGGCAGCTTATGTACATCCAATTCGTAATAGACATCACTTTGTTTATCTTTCTCAATAATAACAATACGCGGTGTCGACTTCGTGTAATCAATATCATACCAACATTCTACTGTTTGTGTCTTTCCACCCCATAAACTTGGTAGTTTGGTATGCAACACGACATCTGCACGCAGCACTTTTCCACCCTCCAGTTTTTGCAGACACATTTCTGCAGTGATGTAAGAAGAATGCAATTCCTGTAGAAATTCTTTTGTTTTATTCGTAACCGAACTATCGTCTTGTGGTACAAAACGCACTTCAACATCCACACGCGCGCTTTTTGCCTCTGAAAGTGTTTCTAGAATATCTGCCGCTTGAATTGGCCATCCGCTGCAAAACAGCACCGCTACCACCCAGATCCACATTATCAATTTTTTCATATGCTCCCCACCTTTATGTCATTTCTGCCCTGTTGTATACGATTTTTATCATACCATGTTTTTCCCTTAAACGCAAGCGGAAATTGTGACATAAAAGAACCCGAGAATAATTCCCAGGTTCTTAGCTTTTTTTAGAACGTATTTTCATTCGTAATACGCGAACCTTAAATTCCTGCCAGTTAAATGGAATCAAAGGATATAAATACCCTTCTCCTGATAAGGTTTTATTGAATGCTACAATCAAGGCAATCAACACCAGGCCGCCTACAAATCCCCAAATTCCAAGCCACGCTGTGAGAAGCAATAATAGTATCCGCATAAATTTTACAGCGTAATTTAGTTCCACACTAGGCTGGGCAAACCCAGCAATTGTAACATAAGCCATATATAAAATAGTTTGCGGCACAAACCAGCCAACCTGCACGGCAAAATCGCCAAGTAGCAATGCGCCAATAATACTAAGCGAATTACTAAGCGTAGAAGGGGTGTTAAGGGACGCTAATTTTAATCCATCTGTCGCTAACTCCAGAATGATGAGCTGCAGCAAAATGGGTACATGAACCGGCTCACTCACCTGAATAAAAGACAACCACGATGGTAATAATGAAGGATTTTGGATAAGCAGTAGCCAAAGCGGTGTTAAAAACAAAGTGGAAAGAAAGATGGCGTTCCGGATAAACCGGAGATATCCTCCAACCAAGGGTGGGTAATAATAGTCATCCGGTTCCTGGATAAAATCAAACAATGTCGTTGGCAATACCATAACGGATGGACTATTGTCTACCATCACAATCACTTTCCCGTCAAGCAAAGACGCAGCTGCCACATCCGGCCGTTCCGTATAGCGCACTTTAGGGAATGGATTGAGCCAGCTTCCCCGTATGATACATTCCGCTAAACTCTCCTCTCCCATATCAAGTGCTTTTACTCGTAATTGCTGAATTCTTTTTTTCAGTTCTTCGACTAATTTGGGGCTTGCAAAATCTGAAATATATCCAACTGAGACATCCGTTTTGGAGCGCGCGCCTACCGAAATCATTTCAAAAACCAGATGGGGGTCTCGAATTCGCCGGCGAATCAGAGCCGTATTAAACACAATTGTTTCAACAAATCCATCCCTCGAGCCGCGCAACACTTTCTCCTTCTCTGGTTCCTCCATTCCGCGCACCGGATATGTTCTAACATCAATTACAATGGCGGCGTCGAATCCGTCAACAATTAACACACTCGGTCCTGACAGAATATTGGTCGCCAGCAGTTCTACCTCTTCTTCTGTTGAAACCTCCACATAGGAAAGTTTTGCTTCTATAAATTCCTGTGCGGAAGTAATATCTTGCATATCTTCTGGCGTGATTTCAAAAAAAGCCTGCAAAATGCGCTGCATCACCTCATCTTTTATAAAGCCGTCTACAAAGTATAAGCAACTCTTTTTTCCTCCAAACCAAAGCGGTCGTTCGATAAGGTCGAAGCTCTTTTGCACTTGTAGTAATGTGCGTATTTGTTGTTTATCCTGCTCGAGTTTGCCGCTTAATTTCATCCTTTTGTCTCCCTGCTTTTTTGTCTTATCTTACCCATTTGTTTGAAAATTACTCTCATTTTTTCTTTGAACCATGACGACCGATTCACTACTTAGATATTCCAATATCATTATGCAATTAAAAAGCGCATTAACCGTCCTCCAATAGACAAAAGTTCTTTTTCCAAAATTTAATGCATACTTTTAATAAAGCAGCCATTCATCGGTATATGGAGGTGTTAGAATGGATACGACGAGTTATCATGCGGCGCTTCCCTATCCACCTATTCAAGCTGGTGGTAAAAATTCCCGTTATGCAAGAATTATGCTGGATAACTTAGGCGGCATCGTCTCAGAAATGTCTGCGGTCAATTCCTATTTTTATAATTACTTAATTACCTCAGAGAATCCGGAAGTCTCCCGCACTTTTCATCAAATCAGTATAGTAGAAATGCATCATATGGAAATCTTTGCTATATTGGCCCTACAGCTTGGCGCGGATCCGCGTTTATGGACGCGCAAACAAAACAAAATGGTATATTGGTCTCCCTCCTACAATACCTATCCAAAGCCAATACGGGAGTTACTTTCCAATTCACTGCATCAAGAACAAGCAGCGATAGTGAAGTATCAACATCAAGCACACATAATCAATAACGAGAACATTGTAGAAAATCTAAAACGCATCATAATGGACGAACAACTACATGTAACGCGATTTAAAAGTCTGCTGGCCCACTTAAAATAAAAAATTTTTTCCTTGCATAAAATTTGTTATTCCCAAAAAGCAGCATAGAATTTCATTCCTTGCTGTTCTTTTTTTTCTTACCTATGGGGTTTCCATTGACGAACGTATACAATTCGTGTATACTAATAATAGAAAAATGATAAGTTGAACATAAATATAATTAGATAATTCCTTTTCATAACATAATAGCCCAAAAATGGAATCGAATGAAAAATGGAGGGAGCAAAATGGAAACAGATAGAAAAATTGCTGTCATGATTGATGCAGACAATGTGTCGCCTAAATATATCAAATATATTTTAGATGAAATCGCCACATATGGTACACCAACTTATAAACGAATATATGGCGACTGGACACAACCACAACTGGTAAATTGGAAATCAGAGCTGCTAGAATATTCCATCATTCCGATTCAACAATATAGTTATACAACTGGGAAAAATTCAACTGATTCTGCTCTCATTATTGATGCAATGGACATTTTATATTCTGGTAATGTGGATGGTTTTTGCATTGTCTCAAGCGATAGTGATTTTACGCGTCTTGTCACTCGGCTGCGTGAAGACGGGTGCTATGTAGTGGGTATGGGAGAGAAAAAAACGCCGCGTCCGTTCGTGGTTGCCTGTGAGAAATTTATTTATTTAGAAACCATTGCCGAAGAAATGGAATCCTCCGATAATGATACGCCAGAAAAAACATCTATTCCCGCTCAAAAAGACAAAGAAAATACAGCAAAATTATGCAAGGCTGTTCGGAAAATTGTGATGGAAATTGCCGATGATGACGGCTGGGCTTATATTGGGAATGTTGGAAATATTCTAAGCAAACGGTATCCAGATTTTGACGTACGTAACTACGGTTTTCACAAGTTAACTCCTTTGCTGGATTCGCTTGGCCCATTTGAAGTCACCTCCCGCCGAACGTCAAATCCTCATGTCCAGCATAAATATATTCGTTTGATCCCCGCCTCCCCGCAGCCTGCTCCCACATCTAAAACAAAAAAGCGAAAAAAATAATATCGAACATACTGTTTCCGGAAACAATTTGTTTCCGGATATTTTTTGCTTATAGATTCCTTAAAATGTTGCATACTAACATTAGTTTTGATGGTTAGGAGTCCTTTCATGAAGAAATATTTGATTTGGCTGATTCCAATTGCTGCTGGCTTTATCAACGGTTTGCTTGGGACGGGCGGCGGCATAATTTTAATATTGTGCCTGAAATATATTCTAACATTTTCATCAGAAGAGGAAAGCAAGAACTTATTTGCCCTTACCATCGCCGCAATTTTCCCTATGTCGATTGCCAGTACCATAATATATGCTATGCATGGAGATTTGGCTTGGCACGACCTTATTCGGTATATCCCAGGTGCTATTGTTGGCGGAATTGGCGGAGCGTTTTTGCTTGGAAAAATAAATCCAAAACTACTCAAAAAGCTTTTTGCGGCCCTGATCATTTTTGTTGGGGTTCGTATGCTATTTTAATCCGAAGGAAGGAATGCTTTCATGCAATTTGTTTGGGATTTTCTCGCCAGCGCCTGTATAGCTGCAATGGCAGGTCTCGGTATCGGTGGCGGAGGCCTACTCATTATTTATCTCACATTAGTCAAACAAATGCCACAGCTACCGGCTCAAGGTATTAATCTTTTGTTTTTTCTCTTTGCCAGTGCAAGTTCTTTGATTATCCATTTTAAACAAAAAAGGATTGACTGTAAGCTGCTTCTAATTTTGGCCCCTCTTGGAATTGTAGGCGCCGTTGCCGGCAGTTTTGTTGCTAAAGCTATAGCGCCCTTGCTTATTCGGCGTATCTTCGCCGTACTCCTCATCCTTTCGGGAACAATAGAACTGTTAAAAAAGGAAAAAAAGAAGACTCCCTCCATTCAACATCCCTCTTAAACTATAATATATTTTCTTCGCTTGACAGATGACAATTCATCTTGTAAGATAAAATAAAGACATCATGCAAGGAGGTAATCAAATGATTAATGACAACAGAAAAGTGGTGCTAGTGGGAACCGGTATGGTTGGTATGAGTTATGCTTATGCATTGCTCAATCAGGCTATCTGCGATGAGCTTGTTTTAATTGATGTAGACCGTAAACGTGCAGAAGGAGAAGCAATGGACCTCAATCATGGGTTAGCTTTTTCCGGCTCCAATATGAACATTTATGCTGGGGATTACAACGATTGCCGTGACGCGGATATTGTTTGCATCTGCGCAGGTGTAGCGCAAAAACCTGGAGAATCACGGTTGGATTTGCTGCACCGTAATGCGGATATCTTCCGTTCGATCGTCGAACCGGTTACACGGTCTGGTTTTGGTGGCATCTTTTTGGTTGCAACCAATCCAGTAGACATCATGACCCGCATAACCTATACATTTTCCGGTTTCAATTCCGCCCGCGTGATTGGCACCGGGACTGCGCTGGATACAGCTCGCCTGCGTTACTTGCTCGGCCAGTATTTTTCTGTAGACCCACGAAATATGCACGCATATGTTATGGGAGAACACGGAGACAGTGAATTTGTGCCATGGAGCCAGGCCATGCTGGCAACCAAACCGGTCCGTAACATTTGT
>CALLNG010000548.1 GCA_938005345.1 uncultured Clostridia bacterium | reverse complement strand
AAATCTCCTTTGATAACTACATGAAAATAGACAATACAAACCTTGCGCCAGAGATGGTTGCGCAGATGATAAAAAAGCAATTTAATCTTTGATTTAAATACGGATGTTCTAAGTACAAACCGCAGGTTTGTGCGGGGGTGTATTTCGCTCTCAAGTACCGCAGGCTTTTACTTCCCGAGAAAGCAGTTAGGCATTTGGACAAATAAAGGCCTTTGTTTCGGCTCGTAAGGACAAAAACAAGGGAAAATACATACGGCTGGAACACAAAACAGGCGAAACGCCTTGAAGAGACGGCATCTTCCGAGGGTTTGATAGATAAATTAGCGTTTAACAAATACGTAAATGAAAACTCGATATATGGAGGAAAAATGGAACTAATCCAATATAGACAAGAGCAATATGATATGGAGATCATCAAAAGAATCGTTGCGTTAGAAAACACGGCGTGGCCTAAAAATGATGGGAGCGAAACGTTCCCACCCGCTCCTAACACTTATGTAACATCATTTGTTTGGATAGACAACGATTTAGCCGTTTGTCACGTCGGGATAAGGAAAAATATACTTTTTCATAAAGGACAACAGTATCAGGCTTTTGGACTAAGTGAAGTCGTGACGCATCCTTGTTATCAAAATCAAGGACTTGCCACTACAACAATAAAAAAAGCAGCAGCGTTTATTATTGAACAGCAGGCGGATATCAGCATTTTTACTTGTGAACCACGAAGAGTGTCTTTTTATACAAGAGGTGGTTGGGAGCCGGTAAATGGAGCTTGTTTTGTAGGCGGAACGAAAGAAACGCCTTTTCGCAGTGACAAGTTAAATTTAGTAACCATGATGATGTTCATTTCTCCCAAAGCAAAATTACACAGAAATGATTTTGAAGATTCAGATATTATTTTTGAATTAGATGAAAATCAACTTTGGTAGATTCTTTTATATCGGAGGAATAATCAAATGGATAAAGAAACGCGCAGGAAATTGAATCTGATATTATACGGCATAGGCTTGCTGGTAAGTATTTTTGCCCTCTATACCTTTATCTTTGTTTTTGATAACGGTATCGGCTGGAAGATCGCACTTATCATCATAGGTCTCGGATGGCTTTTGTCAGCTGCTTCGGGATTATTAAATAATTTAAAGAAATAGCCTATGTGCGGCGGAGGACAGATATGGATTATCCCATAAGCCAACAATTTCATGATAAGTATGAGAACTTGTATGAGCATATGGTAGTTGTTACATTACAAGACGGCACGACTGTTGAAGGCGGCTGGTACGATGAATTTTTTGAAGATGCATCGATACTCATAAGCACATTGGGTCCCGATGTGAAAATTATAAAACTATCGGACATAAAGGCAATGAAGCTTTCCGATAAGGATTGATAAATCGAAATTTGGAGGAGATAATCTTATGCATAAATCGGGATTGTTGGAGGATAATCGATTATGAATAAGGTATGGTCAGAACTGAATAAAACAATGCAAGCGCAAATCAAAAAGAACGATACCTATGAAGCAGGTATTGACACATTATTTGATTTGCGAAATCAGTTAATGGAAACCTTAACATCATTTAATGAGGAATTCAGCAGAAAAGATTTTGACGCAATTCCATTTATTAATGCAGACGGTTATCATAGTAAAACGATTGCATATTCAATTTGGCATATTTTCCGTATTGAAGATATAGTTGCACACACATTGATAAGTGGAAACGAGCAAGTGTTTTTTTCAGGCAATTATCAAGAACGTATCAATTCGCCTATAATCACAACAGGAAATGAACTTGTAAAAGAGCAGATTGCAGATTTTTCAAAACGGCTTAACTTGAAAGAACTTTATTCATATATTTTTGAGGTAAAGGATAGCACCGAGAAGATAATCAATCATTTATCCTATGATGAATTGAAAAAGAAAATATCAGAAGAAAGAAAAGAACAATTAAAGTTATTAAACGTTGTCAGTAATGATGAAAATGCAATTTGGCTTATTGATTATTGGTGTGGTAAAGATATTCGGGGGCTAATACAAATGCCATTTTCAAGACATTGGATTATGCACATAGAAGCAAGTTTGCGTATAAAAAACAAGATACATCCATAAGTGTAAATTCCGGTTTATGAAATAAAGAAATTTAATATTTAAGGACAAAGAAATGGATATACGAGAAATAAACATTGACCATATTGCCGCTATAAAAAAGCTTATGCTTGACATCTTTTCCAAAGAGCCATGGAACGATACATGGACAGATGACCAGCTGCACCTGTATGTTTCTGAATTGATTGAGAATAAAAATTCCTTATCATTCGGTTTATTTGAAAACGATAACATGATAGGCATGGCTTTAGGGCATGTCAAACACTGGTTCGAGGGAACAGAATATTGGATCGACGAGTTTGGCATTCTTCCCCACAAGCAGCGCTGCGGGATTGGAACCGAATTCCTGACTGAAATAGAAAAAGCTTTGATAGATAAAGGTATTCTCTATATTGCGCTTCTTACAGAAAGGACTGTACCAGCGTATGATTTTTATAAAAGAAACGGATTTGACGAAAAAGAAGAAACGCGCTTTTTTGTCAAAAGGGTTTATTAGGTCTGCGAAGAAATGAAAGCCAAAAATAAATTTGAAGGGAGGCTTCATATGGCAAAGGTTCTGATTCACGGTTCGGGACATAAAGCAGCAAGCTGGAATAACACAATTTCCCATATGGAAAACAACGATGATATACTGTGCCCGAATTTGGTTTCTGTTCTTAAGGGGAAAGAAGCAAGCTATGTAAACCTATATTCTGCCTTTACAGAATATTGCGGTAAAATTGACGGACAAGTTCACTTATGCGGCATTTCATTGGGCGGTATTTTAGCGTTGAATTATGCCTTGGACTTCCCGGAGAAAGCGAAAACACTGATTTTGATTGGCACGCCATATAAAATTCCGAAGGCGGCGTTTGCGTTTCAAAATATGGTTTTTAGATTCTTACCGAAATCTGTTTTTGAGAATATGGCGTTTGATAAAAAGGATACGTTTACTTTGGGAAATTCCATGAAGAGCCTGGATTTTGGAGGCAGAGTGCAAAATATCAAGTGTCCCACGCTGATCATTTGCGGAAAGAAGGACAATGCAAATATGAAATCGGCGTATTTTTTGGCGCAAAATATTAAAAACGCAGCATTAAAAATCATTGAAAATGTCGGCCATGTTGTAAACGAAGAAGCCCCAGAGACTTTAGCAAAAATATTGGATGACTATTACTGCTTATATTCCTAAGCATGACTAATCAAAAATTACAAAGGAGGCTTTCGAAGCGTGGAAAACAGAATATATCCCGCTATCGATCTCAAGTCTTTCTATGCTTCGGTCGAATGCATGGAACGGGGCCTTGACCCCATGACGACCAATTGGGTGGTAGCGGACGAAAGCTGCACCAAAAAGACCATTTGCCTTGCCGTTTCGCCCTCTCTGAAATCCTATGGGATCCCCGGCAGGCGAGATTGTTTGAGGTTGTGCAGAAAATAAAAGAGGTAAACGCCGCACGGCAGCACAGCGTGCCCGGGAGAAGGTTTGCCGGCGTAGCTGGCTGATTCCTAGCGTGTAGGCAGGGGATATGGAAATACGCTCAAGCAAACTGAAATTCGCGCAAGTGCTTGTCCGTATTGACCGTAATCACGGCCAATTACGGATCGTGACGACAAAAAATCAACATGAGGAGCAGATAGAAAATGAACATACTGATTGTGGAAGACGATGTGGCTTTGAACAACGGAATCGCGCTGTCCTTGTCGGGTGATATGCTGCTTCAGGCTTATTCCATAGCCGATGCCAGAAAATTGCTTGACGCGGATTTAGACCTGGTCATCCTCGACATAAACCTGCCCGACGGGAGCGGGATCGATCTCTGCCGCGAGATACGAAAAACGAGCAATGTCCCCATCATATTTTTGACGGCGAACGATATGGAAATCGACATTGTAACGGGACTGGAAAGCGGAGCGGATGATTACATCACAAAGCCCTTTAATATTCTGGAGGTCAAGGCGCGGATTAAATCCATCTTCCGCCGCAGTCAGCCGCATCAGGAAGCGCACGAGGAAAAGCGTGTGATTCGCGTACACGATTTGGAGGTCAACTGTCAGAACCGAACCGTGACCCTCGGCGGTCAGCCGGTGCGCCTGACTGCCAAGGAGTTTGACCTGCTTCAGCTGCTCATCAACCACCGCGGCAAGGTATACAGCCGCGAAGCCCTGCTTGAAACGGTCTGGAAATACGATTACATGGGCGATATGCGCACGGTAGACGTCCATATCCGCCGCCTGCGCGAGAAAATCGAGCGGGACAGCGCCGGACCGGAGTTCATTATGACCAAGTGGGGAGTGGGTTACTATTTCACCGACAAGGATTAACCCGTTTCATTCCGTTCGGACGAAGATGCTCGTTGCTTTCCTGCTGGTCATCGGCGCGGCGTTTTATCTGGTGGCGTTCTCGACGATTCGGCTGGTCGGCGACGCGCTGTTTGACGATACCATCCGCGCGCATATGAATAAGGTCAGGACGTTATCCGTAACGCTGGGCGAGCGCGTGGAAAGCGACAGTGCCGATGCGTTTTATCAGCGTCTTTTACAGGCGGCCAGCCAGAGCGGCGGTCGCCTTTTGGTCGTCGATACGGACGGAAAGGTGACGTATGACACATTCGGCGAACGCTGCGGCACGCTGCTTTCACTTGCGGAGGTGCGCACTGTTCTGCGCGGCGAAACGGATGGGGATTACGGCTTTCATCTGCAAGCCGGCGCGGGCAAGACGCAGACGCCGTCCATTCTGGACAGCTTCACCGGACGCGATATCAGCCGTGTCTGGGTCGGCTGCTTTACTGCGCCGCTGGAGGCGGACGGGCGGCGTGTCGGCGTGCT
>CALLNG010000547.1 GCA_938005345.1 uncultured Clostridia bacterium | reverse complement strand
AGCGACCAATTTTGCTCATACGGCTCGATTTTTTCACGCAGCCGTTTGACATGTACATCAACCGTGCGCGAGTCGCCGAAAAAGTCATATCCCCAGATTTCGTCCAATAACTGTTCACGTGTAAATACGCGGTTGGGATTTTTTGCTAAATAATAAAGCAGTTCCAGTTCTTTGGGAGGAATGTCAATGGTTTTACCGCCCAGTTTCAGTTCGTAGGTACTCAAATTGATGGACATGTTAGGATATACCACTTCCTGTTCTTCTTCCATGGGCGTATTTTCGCTTCGGCGCAGCACCGCGCGGATACGCGCTACCAGCTCCCGCGCCTCGAAAGGTTTGACTATGTAATCGTCTGCGCCCAGTTCCAACCCAAGCACTTTGTCAAAGGTTTCCCCTTTTGCGCTAAGCATAATGACCGGCACCTGGCTCACTTTGCGGATTTGGCGGCAAACATCCCAGCCGTCCATGCCTGGCAGCATGATGTCCAGCACAATGAGAGACGGCGCAATCGTTTTGAATTTTTCCACGGCGCTCTTTCCATCATAGGCGAGTTCCACCTCAAAGCCTTCTTTTTCCAGATACATGCGGATTAGGTCGCAAATGTTATAATCATCGTCTACCACCAATATTTTCATACCGGCCCCATCCTTTCCGTCCATCTATTTTAGCGTGTACCATCGTTTATCCTTTGTTTTTTCTATTATAGCACAGTTTTTATCAAAAATCTATTGTAATTTGAAAAAAATATCAGAGATTTGGCGTGTTTGTGTTTGGAAAGAAGTATGAATGGAAGTAAAGAAAGAGAAGTTTTTTCAAGATACATTTAGGACTAGAGGGATAGGAAAGAGGGGGAGTGTAAGCAAACGGGATTATTGCAAAAAAATACAGCCGCGTGATGGAATCAAAGTCAACACCGCGCGGCTGTGATTTTATGAAATGATAGAGGGTACCATTACAGTCCCAAACTTTCTACCCATGCGCTAACATCCGTTTCGGACACGCCGGAGCGGAACCGCATGCCTTCCAACCAGTTTCCGGTGCCGGACAGTTCCGCAAGCAGATGTCCGCTTTCGCCGAGGCCTGAGCTTGACGAGGTGCAAAACGGGATGACGGTCTTGCCGGAAAAGTCATTGGCTTCCACAAAGCCCTCAACCGGCCATGCTGCAATGCCCCACCAAATGGGATAGCCGATAAATACGGTGTCATAGGATTCCCAATCCAGTACCGCCGTTGATACCAGTTCCACGTTCCGTTCCTCTGGATGATCATACTCATAGACGACCCGGCTGCTATCGTCTGTCCAATCCAAATCCGCGTCTGTATAAGGCTCTGCTGGTTCCAGTTCAAATAGATCGGCGTTTGTTGCTTGGGCAATGTAATTTGCTGCTTCCGCGGTATTACCTGTTGCGGAATAATAGGCCACCAAGGTTTTTCCCTGTTCAGGATCCGTTGCCGGAGTGGGCGTTTCATCAGGAGCGCCCGCCTGTTTGGTGATGGTAACCGTTTGTGAATCTTGGTTCCAGGCAACGTGAAACTGGAAACTCTCGGCAATAAACCGTATTGGCAGCATGGTTCTGTCATTTACCGAAATGGGCGCTACGTCCAATGTATTTGCCGTTTCGTTGAAATATGCCGTGGTGCTGCCAAGCGTAAGGGCGATCATGTCGCCGTTATATTCTAACAGGGCTGTCTGCGTTTCTTCATCCCAATGCACGGTTCCGCCCATGGCTTCCACAATCGCGCGGATCGGAACCAGCGTTCTGCCATTTTGTTCGACTGGCACCGTGCCGCGTCCAGGATCAATTTCCCGTTCCGCTCCGTTGACCGTCATCATAGGATTCCCGATTTGCATGGTAAGCGTAAAATCAGTCTCGCTGCTTTCTGCCGCAAAACAACCTGTTACCATGGTCATGGTAAAGAGCAATGCCATCAAAACCGACACAATTTTTTTCATTTTTCATTCCTCCTTGAAACAGCGCTTCCCATTTGATATGCCTCTTGAAATGCGGGTGTGCCCTTGACCGTTCCCGCTTCGTAAACGCCCGTTCCGTAAATGACGCCCATTTCCCGTGAACCGTCCAGGCAAGCGGCGAGGCCTCGGAAGCATTCCAGTGTACATTCCATTGCGGCGCGGTCTGGTTCCGCTGCTGTCATAATGTAATAAAATTCTTTGTTTTTAATGTCTCTCCACTTCGCGACTGTGCGGTCAATCACCGTTTTCATCTGTGCATCAATGGAGTAAAAATAGACGGGGCTTGCCAACACAATGACGTCCGCTTTCATCATGTGGTCTAAAAGTTCTGCCATGTCGTCTTTGATCGCACAGCCTTTTCCGGTTTCCCGGCAATAATAGCAGGCAGTGCAGCAGCCAATCTTTTTATCGCGGATGAAAATCTTTTCAACCGCATTTCCGTTTTCTCTTGCCCCGCGCGCAAATTCATCGCAAAGCAAATCGGAATTTCCGCCTTTTCTCGGACTGCCTGATAGAATCAAAACCGTTTTATTCATCGTTTCTCCCTCACTTTATATGGTTTTCCCAAAATGCTACGGCATCATCAACCCAGCCTTCGGCGCTGGTGCCAAGACCGATACCGAATCCATGCCCAAGATGGGGATACAAATGAAATTCCGTATCAATCCCCAGCGCCGCCAATGCGTCTGAACGGCGTTTCATGATATTGGGATTAGCAATGCCATCGTTTCCACCGACGCCCGCAAACGTTGGCGGATCATTCGGCGTATAATCGGAGCGGCCGGTGTACATAAAGATAACCGCGGCCGGGCGGGAATCGGTTTGCGCGCCCCAGTAGGCCGTGCCGTAGGAACCGATATCCGCTGCCATCCGTGCGCCCGCGCTGCCGCCCCATACGGAATAGTTCTCTGTACTTACACCCAGTTCCTCCGCATGTTCCATAATAAAGGAAATGGCGGCGGCCAAATCCTCGGCGGCATATTGTTCGCCGCCGACGCGGTATTGAATGGCAAACGCGTTGTAGCCATGCTTGTTTATTTCCACACAATGCGGCATGCTTTCATGCAGCGAGCCGACATAGGAAAAACCGCCGCCTGCGCATTGCACGGCAAAGAGTGCGCCCTCCCCTCCGCGGTAGAAAAACAGCCCGGTATTTTCTTTGGAAGGGTCGGCCGCCTTTTCTTCCTCGGTATAAAAATCATAGAATATTTGTTTGCCGTTGTTTACATCATCAATCAGCCGGTTGAGCGCGTCAACGGAATTTTGCGCATGGACATGGCTGTGATAGGGCATGAGCGAGGCCATGTCGGAAAGCGGCATGCTTTCATCATAGGAACGTCCAGCCCGGGGCAGAATATGCTGTGCAAATCCCGCAAATACCGGATGATGTAATAAATCGCCAATGGTTGACTGTACTGTTAAATGTTCATCGTTTGCCGCAAGATGGCTTTTGTCCCACTCCGAGGCGGCGCTGTTTACCCACGGCTGCATGTTATCCATAGAATTCCAGAAAAACAGTTTGCTTTTTCCCCTTTCGAGCTGGGTACTGACGCTGAGTTGCCACCGGTTTTGCGCGTCCGCGCTTTTTGTTACGGCGACATTGTCCAGTATACCGCTGCTGTCATAAACGGCACAGATCATCACACCGGCAAGAGGCACATTTGACGTAACGGTATAGGCGATCGTGCCGGCCTGTAACCGTTGTTCTTCTATTTTGATGGCTGGCTCCGCCGCAAAAATGGAGGGAAACATCGTGTTGTAAATTCCCAAAAACATCATGATGGCGATTGCTACCTGTTTCATTTCCGACCCCTTCCACCATTACTGGACATTTTCTTTAATCCAGTTTTCTACATGAATTGCAATTTCCTCACTGTTGCGTTCCTGGAACATAAAGTGGGAGTTGCCCGTGATTCCAATGTCCGGCAGGTTGATTACTGTACAGTTTCCACCGTTGGCATTATAACTCTCGGCAAAGGCGGCGGCTGCGTCCCGGATTCCTTTCCAAAACGAGGTAGACTGGATATCCTCCGGACCGTTGTCAATATAGTCGCCGAAATAGATGATGATTGGAATATCCGCCTCCAAGAATTTGTTGTACTGCTCGGAATCAATTTCCGGTGTGCCGCCCGGCTCGATGGCAACGATAGCCGCCACATGTTCTGGATTCACGTCCCAGCCAACTCTGCCGCCTTGGGAGTGGGTCACATAGATGATCTTTTTGCCAGTCATATCGTAGACATCGTTCATGACTTCGTCCATGGCTGCTGCGGCGACTGCCTGGTCAAAGCTGCCTGTATTGGGCGTCATCTGGCGGAAGAACTGATTTTGAGCCTCTTCGCCCTCTGGGAACTGGGATCCTTCATACCGTTCCAGCGCCGTGCGTCCAATCCGGAAATGCGTATACCAAGCCTGGTCGCCGGGCATATATTCTTTGGAAGCTGCCGACCAGGTATCAATGGAATCGTTTGTCATGGCAGCAGTGGAACCCGCCTCGCCCCGGCGCGGCTGGTCTACTAAAAATACGCTGTGTCCCTTTTTCAGGAAGAATGTGGACCATCCCTCTCTGCCGTCCGGCGTCGTCATCCAGCCCATACGGGACTGTCCGTAGCCGTGAAGAAATACCATCGGCAGGCCGGTTTCGTTTTTCGGGATTTGATACAGTACGTTTGCGTGATCCACGTGAGCCGTATTCCCGGCGCGCGTGGAGTCCAGCCAGTTGGTGGAGGAGTCAAATTCACCTTCCACCGGTTCTGTCACGGTTCCGCCGGAAGAGAACATACCTTGCTCGGCAATTTGCAGGGTATTTACATCGGTCGCTGGGGCATTGGTGTCTGCCAGCCCTGTTGCCCGCTCCAGCATAGCGGAATATTCTTCTGCGGTAACCGCTCTGTCTGATTCGAAGCGGTTATCGCCAACGCCTGTGATAATGCCGTTTTGATACGCATACGCCGCATAGTGATCCGCCCAATCTGGAACGTCGGTAAATGGGTGCTGCGCGGTTTCTGTAAGCGCTTCGTCCTCTTTACCGATTGCTTGAATGATGGTGACGAGCGCCTCAGCTCTCGTTTGGGAAGCGGCCATTGTGCCAATGTTTGCAAATGAAAGCGGCAAAGTGAGTGTTGCCGCAAGGCGACGGATACCAATCTCTTTTTCATGTTTTCTCTTCCTTTCTTTTGCAACTTTAGTTATGTATTTTTATGCCGTGCAGCTTTTTCAAGGTAGGGCCGTAGCAATACCATTACTCTTGCGGCCTTAATGGTCCGTAAAAATAAGATGCAGTCGCTCCCCCGTCTATCAAGAAATCCGCTCCTGTTATAAACGCTCCTTGAGGACCCATAAGCAACTCTGCCACATTTGCTACTTCGTCTGCTGTCCCTGGTCTGCCTGCAGGACAATTTGCAAACATATTTTTATAAAAGGCACCTCTGATACCATTAAATTCGTCTATTGCTAGAGGGGTCACAATAATGCCAGGTGAAATGGAGTTAATTCTTGCGCCCTTTTTGCCCCATTTCACTGCTTCAAACATCACCCGCTTTTCATTGCAGCGTTTGGCCATTTGATATGCATGAAGGGTATCCTTTATATTTTCGGTTTTTAGCACATGAAGATTCAGCAGCTCTTCCGTCGGGGTTGTGGCAAGCTGTTCGTCTATTTCGGGCGCAAGTGCAGGCATTCTGTGGCCGGATTGGCTTGAAATAGTGACGCCGGTTCCCCCTGGTTTAATCACCTTTCCTATTTCTTCCAAAAGTACGGCGGTTCCATATAAGTCCACCTTCAAAATAGCTTCTATAGGGGCTTGGCTCGGTGAAACGCCCGCTGCGTTAATAAGCATTGCAATATCGCCGTATTTTTCTCCCTCTGCTATTAGTTTCAGTATTGACTGTCTAGATGAAATATCAGTCTCGAAAGGGACGACATCAAATCCAGCATCATTCATAATCTTTGCAATTGCTTCCGCATTCTTTTGGTTTTTGTCACCTACAACAATTTTTTTTCCATAACCAACCCCGCGCGCAATAGCCATTCCTATTTGTCCTGCGCCGGTCCATACAATTACATCTTTCATGATAAACTCCTTTTTTTCACAGTATGCATATAGTTACGTCATGCAAACGTTAGTCGTGTATTTTCATGTTGTGCAGCATTTTGACAAACGCGGGATCATAGTGGTTGACAATTTCGCTGTGCCCAATGTCAAGAGCTGCGATTTCCGCCATGTCGGCATCGCTGAGCGTGAAATCCCAAATGTCGATGTTTTGCTGCATTCTTTCTTGATGCACAGACTTTGGAATGACCACAACGCCGCGCTGGACATTCCAGCGGAGCGCTACCTGCGCAGCACTTTTACCATATTTTTTACCGATTTTGCTTAATACAGGGTGCGTGAAAATACCGTGATTGCCTTCTGCAAACGGACCCCACGCTTCCGGTACAACGCCGTATTCCTTCATCAAATCCAGCGCCTTTTGCTGCTGGAAGAACGGGTGCAGTTCCACCTGATTGACCATTGGCGTAATTTCAACCGTTTCGCAGAAATCGGCAAGCCTTTCCGGATAGAAGTTGCATACTCCGATTGCCTTAAGGCCGCCTACCTTGTATGCCTCCTCCATAGCCCGGTATGCGCCGGTGTAGTCACCCATGGGCTGGTGCAGGAGATATAAGTCGATGTAATCCAGGCCGAGCTTTTGCAGCGAGGTTTTCATCGCTTGTTTGGCACCTTCATAGCTGGCGTCCTGTACCCACAGTTTTGTGGTAATAAATAGTTCTTCGCGCGGTACTCCGCATTTTTTGACTGCATTGCCCACGGCCTCTTCATTCATATACGCTGCCGCCGTATCGATTAAGCGGTAGCCGCTCTCGATTGCATCCAGCACCGCCTGTTCGCATACCGCAGGATCAGGCACCTGAAAAACGCCGAATCCTTCAAGGGGCATTTTGATTCCGTTGCTCAGTGTTACAAATTCCATAGCATATTCCTCCTTAAAAACAAGTATTTAATATGTCTAAAATTGCTTCTTTTGTCATGGTTCCATAGCTGCCCGGTGCGATATTGCAGGATGCCGCAATATCGGGCAGCAACTGTTTATCGGTCATGCCAAGTTCGCGAAGGGTTGTGGGAAGTCCGATTTCTTTGATAAAGTCAACCAACGCCTGTATGCCCTCCAATGCAATCTCGTTTTCTGTTTTGCCATCCGCCGAAACATCCCATACCTGTTTTGCAAAACGGACAAATTTGTCTAAGCCGTTTTGATAGATATGCCGGTAGTAGGCGGGGTGAATGGCCGCAAGGCCGCAGCCGTGGTTACAGTTTGTATAGGCGCCGAGTTGGTGCTCAATTTGGTGCGCCTGAAAGTCACAGGACTTGCCCAGTTTGATGATTCTGTTTTCTGCCATGGTTGCCGCCCACATCAGGTTGCTTCTCGCCGTGTAATCCTGCGGATTTTCCAGCGCGATGGGAAGATTGTGAATCACGCTTTTCATTAGCGCTTCCGAAATGCCATCGGACACATTATCCTCGTCCGGTTTGCTGAAATAGGTTTCCATGATGTGGCTTAAAATATCAAATCCGCCCGACGCAGTTTGTTTTTTCGGAACGCTGAACGTATATTCCGGATCCATCAGCGCAAATTTTGGGTTGCATTTGGGATAATCTCGGCCCGTTTTAACTTTTTTTTCCTCATTGGTAATCACTGCGCCGCCGTTGCATTCACTGCCCGTCCCGGTGACGGTTACGATAACGCCGAGCGGAATGGGGTCAAAATGCACAATACCGGTTTTTTCCCAGTAATCGCACCAGATGTCGCCGCCATACGCCGCCGCTAACGATACCGCTTTACAGCAATCCATGACCGAACCGCCGCCGACAGCGAGAATGACGTCAACGTTATTGTCCTTCGCAAAAACCGCACCCTCCAGGACTTTTTTATAAGTCGGGTTTGACATGATACCGGAAAATTCCACAATGTTTTTTCCCTCGCTAGAAAGGATTTCTTTGATTTCACCATACACGCCGTTTCGTTTGATAGAATTGCCGCCATAAGCTAGCATGATGTTGTTCCCATATTCCTGTAAGTTCCCGGCGAGAAATTCCCGCACACAGCCTTTTCCGAAAAATACTTTTGTGCTGTTTTCAAAAATGAAATTGTTCATATCCGTTTCCTCGCTTTCCTTGATTTTATTGTAGCATAGCGGAAAGAAAAACAGAAGTATCGATTGGTTCATCAGCGTAAACCAAAAGGTTAGAACAAAAAAGAAACGCTTCGTTGGGCGGTTGACCCAAACGAAGCGTTTTATCAGCGGATTATAAACTGTATAGCTTTGATGCAGCCTCTAGGAATTCCGAAACATAAGGCGAAGGGCTGGGGGAGTACAGAATGCCAAATGGAACCGTGTAATCCCATTCCATCGGAACAATCCTTAAAAGCGGGTGAACATTCTGCCATTTTCCAAAACCAATCAGCACATCATTGCTGCTTTCACATTGGTTGAATACGTCAACATTAAAAAATGGTACGTCTATAATATGTATTTGGGGATGCTCTGTCCAAATTTCATCCCGCAATGCGTCTGTATGTTTGTTCCAGCCGCGTTTGATCAGCATGACATTCTCGCCGTACAAATCCGATAGGTTCAGCTTTTCACGAAATGCCAACCTGTGATTGATGGACAGCGCACAGCTGAGGGGTTCGTCTTCCAACTTGAGTGCGGTACAGCCGTAGCCATCCAAAAAACTTTCATCAAACCAACCGGCCACAATATCAATATTGGTACCAAGATTTTTCAGAATCTCGCGGGCATTTTCCGGCGTGTTTTCAAACGGAACCATCTGAAATTTCATGCCGGGACACGACTGCTTGATGTTCGGCCACAGTTCCAGGATAAACTGTGCCGGCGTCATCAAAGAACTGCCGATCCGGATGATTTTTTCTTCTCCCTGCATGGCGTTGTGCGCGCGGGTGATAGAGTCCTTTGCATATTGTATCATATATTTCGCGTCGCCATAGATGGATCGTCCCGCCTTTGTTAGCTGGATACCTCTGTGCGTCCGTTCAAAGAGCTGCAGACCAAGCTCTTGCTCCAATAGATTGATTTGTTTGATCACTGCAGTGGAAGATATGTATAACATGTCAGCAGCCTTAGAGAAACTGCCCAAATCCGCAACCTGAAGAAACGTTTCCAAATGTTTGTTATACATATTGATGCCCCCTGCTCATTAAGTTACTCAATATTGTATCATATGCAGTTTATGTGTGCAACATTTTTGTGTATTATTATAAAAAGTTTACATTGTCAGGCAAAAATGATACCACGTTCCTTTCATTGCACAATTCCATTTGGCTTATTGCCGAAACTTGCATCTAGACCAGAATTTTTTAAAGAGGTATATTGACATTTTTCCAAAACAGAAGTATAATATTGAACTGCAAATAGAATATAAATTCGTATAATGTGCCGCATATGATGTCTAGTCATATGTGGTGAAAAGGGAATCAGGTGAGAACCCTGAACGGTACTGCCGCTGTATGCGCTCAATGTTTCATGCTTGTCGGTGAAAGCCGGTCACTGGGAAACTGGGAAGGCAAAGTATGAAATGCGGAAGCGATTCGCTCCATAAGGCGTAAGTCAGAAGACCTGCATTACGGTCACACTGCGTTTATTGGTTTTGGTGTGATAGTTTTTTTGGCATACCCAAAAAAGTACGGTAGCACAGGAAATCAGCTGTGGCAATGAAAAAATTGCCGCAGCTTTTTTTATTGCGCGGCTTTTATGGGAGGGATAGATCGTAAAATAAACCTGTTTTTTTATATTTGATAGTTCAAACACAAGATGGAGGAGGAAAAGTCATGAAACAAGCAAACAGATTGCTGTCGTGCCTTGTGGCATTGATGATGGTTTTGGGAATCTTGCCATTTGGCGTAATGGCAAGCGAGACAGAGACAACTGGCGTGACAGTTTGGTTCAGCGCGCAAAATGGCGGCGCCTTTGTCTTTAACCGGCAGGAAATCACAGTCACAGACGGATTGGCGGAAGAATATGGATACATCGTGTCGGAAAAAGACCATAACGGGCAGACTGTAAACGGACCAACCGTATTTGATGCATTAGTCGCGGTGCATAAGGCGAAATACGGCGAGGATTTCACAAAGGAGTCTGCCACCAACTATTTGAATATTGAAATGGGCGCTATGGGCGCAACGATTTTAAAAGCATTTGAGCAAACCGGTTCCGGTATAGGCTTTTTTGTCAATGGCATGCTGCCCAATGACGGAATCATCGGAGACTGGGGCGCGGGATGCTATGCGGCTGATACGGCGGTACTGAAAGAAAAGGATACGGTAGAGTTTTGGTATTATCAGGATATGGAGAACTGGAACGACTACTATACTTATTTCACTGAAACGGAGAAAAAGGTGTCTGCCGGCGAACCCTTTACGCTGACGTTGAAAGGGTTCGCGGCCATGCCTTCGATGGGCTATGACCCTGATTCAAAAGCGATCAATGGCGGGGATGGATACATTACGCTGCATACGGTAAAGCCAGATGGATCTCTTAGCGAAGCGCTCACTGGCGCAGACGGGGAAATGTTGTTGATTGATGCAAATGGGCAAGTCACATTATGTTTTGAGGAACCCGGAACTTATGTGATTACGGCAAGCGGTATGGAAGGAAACGAGGGCGCGCCGATTATCGCGCCGTGGTGCCAAGTGGTCGTGGAACCGCAGCAACAGCAACCCGCGCCGGAAAAAATTCGCATCGCGTGCGAGGACAGCCGCGCAGTCAATGATACAACGCTGCTGGCAAAGACCGGAGATACCTTCCAGATGAAAGCCTATGACCAGGATGGAAATGAAACACCGGTTACTTGGAGTACTTCGTCTAGCTATGTGGGCAGCATAGAGGAACAGAGCGGTCTTCTGAAAACAACGGCGTCCTTTAGCAGCGGTTCTAGTTCGACTGCCAGAATTACGGCAGTGTCCAAGCTGGATGGTGATATCGCACAAACGACGAATTTTTTCCTTACTGGGTATATGTTCAGCGATTATCAGAAGACGCAGTCTGTGGCACTTTCCGAGGACGGACAGACCGCGAAGACCATTTCCGTAAGCGGCGGCTACAATGGACATACCCTTTGGAGTTATCCGGAAGCAGAAGGTATTGTGAAGCTAGCGGAAGGCCAGGATCTCAGTACAAAGAAGAATTCCATTAAATTTGATGCACTTCGGCCCGGCACCTTTGACGCAACATTTACATTAGATATCGATGACAGCATGACGGATACGGCGACCATCACCATTACGGGCGTGGCCGTTGAAGATGTAGAAGGAAACCAAACTAAAACCTATCTGACTAAAACGGCAGACCAGCCGAATCCGACCATGCAGCTGAAGGCCTATGTAGGCGTGGGACGTTCCGTGGCTTCTTGGAGCAGCGCAGATGAGACAATTGCCAAAGTGGATGAAAACGGAGTGGTAACGGCGCAGGGCGTGGGATCGGTGATCATCACCGCCACGGACAGCGAAGGCAGCAAAGGCGGCATAAAAGTGGTGGTACAGGATGCCGTAACGCCGTATTTTGAAAACCTGCAGTTCTTAAGCACAGCAATTCAGGATTATAACCAGTACCAATTTGCTCCCACTACCACTGAATATGCACTGGGACTCAAATCGTACAGCACGTCAAAATTGACCTTACAGAATAGCACAATTTATGATGCACTGAAATATACGGCAACCGCAGAATATACCGATGCAAACGGGGACAAACAGTCGGTGCCCGTAAACAGCGGCGCGGTTACCAATCTAGAGAATATTCCCTTCGACCAGTCGGAGATTACCTTCACATTGGCGGATAAAACCAATGCAGACAACAAAACGGTTTATACATTCCACATCACCCGTCCCAGAGATGAAACCAAGACAATCAAAAGCAACACGGGCGTTGTGTTGGTGCCGGAGGACAGGGAACTTTCCTCCGCCCAATATCAAGGAAAGCCGGAGGGCACCATGTTCCGGGCAGAGGAGGACGGCACACCGGCCTCTGGTATAGGAATTACCGGTACGCATTATTTCTACAGAAGCTATGTATTTGATGATCTTGCAGCATTTTCGATGAATCTTGCAGGCACAACGGTTTATGAACATCTGCGCTATTCCGTGGATGACGGACAAAATTGGAAGGAACTGCCGCAGGGCGGCGGGAAAACGGATGTGCTACACTTTGGCGAAGGCGAAGCCAAAGTGCAAATACAAGTTTTGGACGACAAGACCTACAGCGAAAATGTCACGGCCGGCAAGGACGGCTTTGCAGACAGCACCCCGAATACATACACCATTTGGGTGCAACAGGCCGATGTATCGGTTGCGGATGCGCAAATCCTGACAGCTGCCGCTGATGGCGGAGATTGGTATCCAGACTTTGCAAGCGACCGTTACAACTACACCATCGTGGTACCGGAGGGGACCAGTAGCGGTACGCTGACCTATTCAGTGGCAGAGGGCGCAACCGTAACACTTGGAAATGCGGTACAGACGCCGAATGAAGAAGGAGTTTATACGCTGGGATTGAAAACAAGTACGCAGAAGCTGAGCGTCACATCAGCTGACGGCAAGTTGGTAAACAGCTACAGTTTCGCACTGCAAGCAAAAAAAGCGGGGTATCCAGACAAAGTTGTAGATTATCTGTGTATCAACAGCCAGTACACCAACGGTATTGGGACAGGAGACGCCGCGGCACCCTGGAAATCTCTAGCGGGAACTAGCGTTTCCCTTGGCGGCTTCGGTGGATATATTACCTATTATTATGAAGACGGTTTAACGGATAATCCGCAAAACAGATATGGACTGGATTTTTATGTGTACGGGAATGCCAATCGAGATGGATCGACTTCTACGAAAACCAGTTTCTTTGAGCCAGGGCAGGTTTGGGTATCGGAAAACGGCGAGCAATGGTACGCGCTTGCTGGTTCCGCGCACTATGAAGAAGGCGTGGATTGGAATTATACCGTTACCTATACCAAAACAGCCAATGGTAAAACGGCATGGAAGGACAATCACGGCAACAGCAACGATGGAACGTCCAATACGGGCCTTTACCCCTCTGCAAGCGTCTATTATATGAATGACCTTGCCGTTTCCGACAGCCTAGAACTGTCTGGTGTGATGTTGCCGGCAAGAAACGGCGAAGTTGCCGTATCCGGGGAAGCGGTGGACGCCTATCCCGTCTGGTGGGGATATGCCGATTGTTTTCCAAATGGGACAATCGGCCAGGATGTGAATCCATATCTGGACAACAGCAATTATGACGGAGGCTCCAATGGCTTTGACCTGGCGTGGGCTGTGGATGAGGAAGGAAAACCGGTAGATGTGTCTGGGAAAGAATTCCATTATGTAAAAATACAGACGGTTTCCAACATCTGGCACACGGGCTTCGGCGAAAAATCTCCCGAAATTGCCGGCGTAGTTCGCACAACGCCGCAAAGCGAAGCGGTGGGAAAAACCACAGCGCCGAAAGGTGTGACTATAACAGACGGCGTTGATAGCAAGAAAGTAACCTTCACGGAGGATCAGCAAATATACAGCGCTGATTTAGGCAATATGAAATACATTTCCCTCTCGCTGGACGGGGCGGATGAAACGGATCATATCTTCGTCAACAATCAGCGTATTGCATCGAGCGAAATGGCTGATGGAATCAAAGTCACCAAGGAGGACGGAGAAAAACTGGTACGGATCCTTGTGCAAAACGGGGACAAAGAACCCGCTGTGTACTATCTCAAGCTGACGAGCGAAGCATCGGAAACGGATGAGCTGATTGAAGGCGTCAAAATCAATGTTTCCGGCAGCTCGCGGATGGCTGAGACAAACGATGGCAAGTTGTATACCGCTTCGGTCGGATACCGCATTTCGTCCATTGGCATTGCGCCTGTTGCGGATGCGGATGTGATAGTTTCAATCAACGGCGCATCGCCGAAAACAGAATATACATTGAACACTGGAAAAAATACCTTTACCATTACCGGGGAAAAGAACGGCATAACACAAATTGTCACGCTGGAAGTGACGAAAGAATCTGCCCCAGTATCGGATGCAACCATCACGGTATATTTCACGCTGCTCGGAGATGATCTCCATGCTGGCCTTGGCAGAATCCGAAACACTCTCCGCCTTCTCGGAGGCGACGCCCGCCAGATCCTTGGCCTTTTCCGCCGCTACGCCGGCG
>CALLNG010000546.1 GCA_938005345.1 uncultured Clostridia bacterium | reverse complement strand
GAAACTTCATTGTTTCCTGTTCCATGCCACACCAGCCTTTCCTAGTTTTCTAGTTACTTTTTACTCTCCCTTGCCAGTTTTTGATTTCTAACTCTATAGCGCTATGCATCGCCAAAACGGCATAAGCGAATTACTATTCAAAATTGGCAGCTATTACATTTTCTGTGTTAACGTATAAGTTAGGAAATTCAAAATTCTTTCTATATTTCCCTGTATATCCTGTTTTTCACTATTCCTAAACGTATAAAAAATTGCCTGGCTAAACCATGCCTGGCTAAAAGTGAAATACGACTTTTCTCTTGATGAATATGCCCAAACGGTTCCGACCTGGGTTATTTCACCATAAACTAACGTCTAATTTCTTGTTTCACAGGATTGATTAATTGACCGATTCCCTCAATCTCCACACAAACGGTGTCCCCTGCCTGCATGGGCCCGATACCTGGCGGTGTCCCCGTTGTCACAACATCGCCTGGCAGCAATGTCATTACAGAGGAAATGTAGCTAATTAGCTCCTGTACAGGATACAGAAACATTGAAGTATTTCCATTTTGCCGCACTTTGCCGTTTTGCACTAATTTCACTTGTACATGGTTGGGGTCAATTTCGTCTGTGACAATCGGCCCGATGGGACAAAAGGTATCAAATCCTTTTGCCCTTGTCCACTGTCCATCCTTTTTTTGCAATTCCCGTGCTGTTACATCGTTGAGGCAGGTATAGCCCAAAATAGCATCGTTTACTTGCTGCGGCGAAAGATACCTTGCTTCTTTTTTTATTACAACAGCCAGTTCCGCCTCATAATCCACCTGTCCAGCCTGTACCGGAAGGACAATCGCCTCACCAGGCCCAATAACAGCTGTTGGCGGTTTGAGAAACAAAACGGGGTCATCATGCACTTTTTCACCCATCTCCTCAATGTGTTGGCGATAATTTAGTCCAACCGCCACTACCTTAGAAGGGCGCTCTATACAGCAAAATTCCACTTCTGACAGTGGCAGGATTATGTCTGTTTTACGCCACTGGCCAAACATACCGTCCAGCAATATGGCGCTATCGCGTTCTAGAAGTGCCGCGCGGCGTGTCCCATTCCATTTTATATATGCCATCCTCATTTGTCTCACCTCAAAAGTTTTCCTATGGTAACTTTGGCATCTCTATCTGTAGCAAACTACAAATCATTTCCCATGCTTCTTGCCGTCCTACACCAGTTTGACTAGAAAACGGCAATAGTACATCGTCTTCTGTCATTTGTAACGTTTCGTAAATAGTCTCTAAATTTGTCTCTAACTGTTGTCTGGACAATTTATCTATTTTGGTGGCAACCACCACGGCAAATCCGTGGCGGTGCCGAATCCAATTCATCATAAGTTGATCGTCTTTTGTTGGCTTATGGCGGCTGTCCACCAGTAAAACCGTCTGTACCAGTTCACGGCGCGTATTCAGATATTCTTCCATCATACGCCCCCACCGCTGTTTTTCCTGTTTAGAAACCGCTGCATATCCATACCCTGGCAAATCGACAATAAACATAGTATTATCCAGATTATAAAAGTTGATTTGCGCTGTTTTACCAGGCGTTGCACTGGTTCTCGCCAATTTTTTACGTCCTACCATCTTATTAATAAAGGAGGATTTTCCCACATTGGAGCGGCCGGCAGAAGCAATTTCCGGCATTTCCGTGCGGGGATACTGCGCTTTTTTTACGGCAGAAACCGTTATTTCTATGTTGTGTAAATTCATCTAAAATCCTCTTTCTTTTGTTTAGTCCATCATAACAGCGCTTTGGCTGGGCACTGTAGGCATAATTGGAATTTCCTGATGCCCTTTTTCTAACTGCCGTGTTGCTGCATAAGAAGTTTTGGAGAAGATTTGCGCTACCACCTCATCCATGGTTTCCACCATGATAAATTTCACATGCCGTTTCACAACATCCGGTAGCTCTTCTAAATCCTTTTTATTGCCTTTTGGAATAATCACAACTGTTTTTCCCGCTTTATAGGCAGCCATGGATTTTTCTTTTAGCCCGCCGATAGGAAGCACACGTCCACGGATGGTAATTTCTCCTGTCATTGCTATACCATTTTTTATGGGACGCTCCTGCAATGCAGAAATCAGTGCAGAGGCAATGGTAATGCCGGCAGAAGGGCCATCTTTCGGTGTTGCGCCTTCTGGTACATGTACATGGATATCCTTTGTCCGATAAAAATCGCTTTCAATCCGCAACGCTTTAGCACGCGAACGGATATAACTGATGGCCGCCAGCGCCGATTCTTTCATCACATCTCCCAAATGTCCGGTTAATTCCACTTTCCCGCTGCCATCCATGATATTGACTTCAATCGCAAGAGTATCTCCTCCAACAGCAGTCCATGCCAAACCGCATGCAATACCCGGCACACCGCCCGGTTCCTGCGGCTCCTTTTCATAGCGGTGTTTCCCTAGCAGTTTTTCCAGATTCCGCCGCGACACCTTGATACTTTTTTGCTCTCCAGACACCAACAATTTGGCACTTTTACGGCAAACCGCCTGTATGGTGCGTTCCAATTCCCGTACGCCAGACTCTCGCGTATAGAATTCTATCATATCCTCCACAGCCGAAGCATCTATTTTCAGACAAGAACGCTTTATTCCACATGCTTCCATGCTTTTGGGAATCAAATAGCGCATAGCAATTTGCAGTTTCTCCTCCTCTGTGTAACTTCCCAGCTCGATTACCTCCATCCGGTCTAGTAGCGGACGGGGAACGGTTTCCAGTGTATTGGCTGTCATGAGAAACATCACATCTGAAAGATCAAACGGCAGCTCCACAAAATGGTCTTTAAACTGAAAGTTTTGTTCTGCATCCAGCACTTCCAACATGGCTGCCGCCGGGTCTCCGCGAAAATCACTGGACATTTTATCAATTTCATCTAGCAGAATCAACGGATTATGCACACCCGCCTGCTTTACTGCACTAATAATCCGGCCTGGCATTGCACCGATATATGTTTTTCTATGTCCGCGAATTTCCGCTTCGTCCCGAACACCGCCCAGCGAAATACGAACATATTCCCGTCCCAGGGCCCGGGCTACAGATTTTGCTATTGAGGTCTTTCCGACGCCGGGAGGACCTACTAGACATAAAATAGAGCCTTTCCCCTTGCCAGACAGCATTTTTACTGCCAAATGCTCCAGAATCCGCTCTTTAACTTCCTCCAGCCCATAATGGTCTTCTTCCAGGACCTCTTTCGCATGGGCTAAATCTAATGTCTCCTGAGAGCGTTTCTTCCATGGCAGGGATAATACCAAATCCAAATAGTTTTTTATCACACCAGCCTCCGGTGTCATGGCCGGCATTTTTTGTAGGCGCTGCACCTCTTGCAGTAATTTCTCCCGAATTTCCGGTGCAAACTCCATTGCGTCAATTTTTTCTTGGTATTCTTTCACTTCTGGCTGGTTACCATCGCCCAATTCCTCTTCAATCGCTTTGAGTTGTTCCCTCAGATAATATTCTTTTTGGTTTTTCTCTATCTGCTCCTTCACACGGTTGCGAATCATATTATCTAGACGCGCAATTTCCAATTCATTGTTCAGCACCACCAGCAGGCATTCCATTCTTTCTTGAACATCCACACATTCCAAAATAGCCTGCTTATCCTCCGGCTGCAACATGATATTGGCCGCCATAACATCCACCATTTGCCCTGGGTCACGGATTGCCAAAATAGAGGCAACGGTATCTGGCTGAAACTTGCCAGATAGTTCAAAATTTTTTTCAAATACGCGAACGAGATTACGTACCAATGCTTTATATTCTACTTCATCTATCACGCCGCTCGTTGGCATAAATTCCCTTATAGTAGCAGAAAGATATCCTTCCGTTTCTTCTATATTCTCAAGTGATGCCCGGCTAATTCCTTCCACCAAAACGCGTACCACTGCATCTTCTGTTTTGACAATCTGTTTCACTTTAGCAATGGTTCCAATTTTCCCTAAATCCGTTAATTGTGGTTCTTCCATTTCTTGATCCCGCTGCAAGGTCAAAAACACCAATTGATCCTCAACCATTGCTTTTTCCAGTGCTTTTATTGATTTGGGCCGTCCTACATCAAAATGCAGCACCATATATGGAAATACCACCAACCCCCGCAAAGGTATCAGCGGTAGTTGCTTTATTTGTTCCATTGTTCTTCATCCTTCCATGCCAAACAGCAGGCTTGACATACCCCTATTATACACACTTTTCTCCCACAGTTCAAGCCTTTTGCGCGGTCTTCCAAGCATTACATAAACCAGTAAAAAGACGCAAAACTAGCAAATCCCCCATTTGCCTATCTGCTGTTAGCGTGTTTGACCATCCCCTGAAATCACATATTTGATACTTGTCAATGCTTCTAATCCCATTGGCCCACGGGCATGCATCTTTTGCGTACTAATGCCAATTTCCGCGCCAAACCCGAACTCAAAACCGTCCGTAAAGCGCGTTGATGCATTGGCATAAACTGCAGCCGCATCTACTTCCTGCTGAAACCGGCGCGCATTGGTATAGCTTTCTGTGACAATCGCCTCCGAGTGTCCGCTACTATACCGGCTGATATGTGCAATCGCCTCATCCAGGCTATCCACTACTTTCACTGCTAAAATATAATCTAAAAACTCTGTCGCATAATCTTCCTCTTTCGCTGCACGGATCCCCGGCAAAATAGCGCAGGTACGCTGACAGCCGCGCAATTCCACATGATAG
>CALLNG010000545.1 GCA_938005345.1 uncultured Clostridia bacterium | reverse complement strand
GGTTTGCAACAATTTTATCCGCCGTTTTGCTGCTGTCCTGCAGTGGAATCACAGCAAGCGCACCGCAGGGCCGATCCCTGCCCGTCTACTTGAATGGCGTGCTACTGCAAGACAGTGCGTTTGAGAATGGCTACAGTTATTTTTCTATTTTATACCTTCCATTTGCTTGCATTGCCCGGCAACTAGAATATACTGTCACCTATGACGCCGCTACAGACGTTGTGACCGCCGTCAACGGAAATGACTACTTTCAGTTCAATTTGCAAAACCATACCTCTACCATCATCAAACAGTCACAGCTCCAACAGACCTATATTGACATGACATGCCAAAATGGGACGCTTTATTTAAATTCTTTTAGCCTAAGAAATCTTTTACCATTAACCATTATTTCTGCGGAAGACGGCATTTATCTGTACGATACTGCCGCAATGTTCCAATCGGTACGGCCATCTTTCGAACCCCTCTATGCTGCTCTAGACAGCATTCCAGACTGGGACGCCTACCAATGCGTAGGCAGTGCGGATTTTTCCTTGGGCTGTGGAAGTGATTTTTTTGGTATTCAGCTCAATGGTGGTTCGCAGGCCAGTATCAGCATGCAAAAGGATTCCCAGCAATGTCTCTCTACGTTAAGCTATTCGCCTACTGGGTATTACAATTTTTCCCGCCTATCCGCCTTTCCTGACGGGTTCCAAGACATGATGGATGCCCTTTCTGTTCCTGTCTATATGGGTGCCTATCAAAAGGGAGAGGACATTGCCATCTTGACAAACAATACCTTGCGGGATTATGAACTCATGCAAATAACGCCATTAGTAACTCCATTTTATTCTCCTAGCATGTTTGATTATTGGGATTCTTCCCAGAAGCGCGGCTGGTTTCAGCTTTCCAATAGCTTTTCCCCATTTGCCAGTCAGCTTCGTCTACTACAAATATCCGATAAAGAATATTGGGATATCGATTACCTTCTCACGTGGCTTATATCAAATGGTGTGTCAACCCTCGGCCAGTATGGATATGATACTGTGATGCGTTATCTTCACTTTTGCTCCACTCTGCTGCAGCCGCCGTACCTGACCATATCCCAGGACGCGGGCGGCACAGTCCAAGCTTCCTATGCCATCACGCCGCAGAAGTTTGAATCGGTATTGGCAACTTATTCTCTGAATATACAGGATTCACAAGACATCCCTGTTCTCTATTTTACGCGGCCGGATATCCACATAAATTTGCGCGTCTCTGACGCTGCGTTTTCCATAGACGCTACCTGCAATGTGAACTTCGCCGGATTTCCTAAAGAACTACTGCCCCGCGATTTAGCCGTGCACTTTACCGGAACTATGCAGCTGACTGGTTCATACGGTGCACCGCAAATCCAGCCGCCGGAAATCAAAACGACCGCCATGCTAGGGCAATGGGCGCAGGAAGCCTATGAACAATGGGTGCAGGACCTTCAAACAAATTAAACCGTAAAAAAATGCGCTTCTGTTGAAGCGCATTTTTTCTGCTTTCCTCTAAAAGAGAGAACGGCGCGGATACCGAAGCATCCGCGCCGCGAAAAGAAAAGGGGGTCTCAATGTATTTTGTGAGGTCAATGATAGTATGGTCCAGATTCCCTTACCTTATACCTCTTTTTTGAAAAAAATTTTATTTTTTTCATTTTTGGCCTTTTCCTGCCGAACGGAACCTTGCCGCTAAGCTCACGTTACTGTTCCTCCTCCTTTGTCAATTCCCGCACAATATAACGGGGCCGTCCTTTTACTTCATCATAAATCTTGGCAATATAAATACCCAGAATACCAATACTAATCATTAAAATACTTCCAATAATCAGCAACAACAAAATGACGGTTGTAAAACCGCTATCCGCATTTTGAGAAAATTTCATATACAGGGTTTGGATGAACATAATCACAGCAAACACAAAAAAGATACCGCCTAACACTGTGACGATGTGCATGGGCATATTGGTAAAAGACGTCACATTATTCAGCGCATAGCGAAACAGCCGCCATTTGCTCCACTTGCTTGGCCGAGCTGCGCCCTCTGCAACGTCAAATTCCAGCTTTACCCGGTTAAACCCTGTCCACTGCGATAGCGCACGAAAAAACGGCTGTCTCTCCGGCATGTTTAATAAGGTATCAATAACGGTCCGGTCAATCAACATAAAATCAGAGGAAGAACGTAAATCCATACCGGATACGTTCTGAAGGATCCGATAAAATAATTTCGCGCATAACCGGTACAAAAATGGTTCTTTCCCGCGGGTTCGCTTTACTCCCTCCACTACGGCCACTTTGCCGCCATTCCAAATGCGCAGCATTTCGCCAATTTTTTCGGGTGGATGCTGCAAATCACAGTCAAGAATAACAGCCGCATCTCCGCAGCACTGTGTAAGGCCCGCAAAAATAGCACTCTCCTTTCCAAAATTGCGGCTAAACCGGATTCCCTGCACTTGGTTTTTGCTACGCTTTGACGCTTCTTGAATGTACTGCCAAGTCGCGTCCGTTGATCCATCGTCTACTATGAGGATTTCCCAGCGGACCGGCAGCTGCTCCATGCAGTTGCCCACAGTTTGGATGGTCCGTTCGATCACCTGTGCTTCGTTATACGCTGGAATGATAATAGATAATAATGGCTGCATGTTTCCTCTCCCTTTCCCCAAATACAAAATCCGCCGCCTCAATTATCAGGCGGCGGACGTCTTGTGTTATGCTTTTAAACCGCGAAAGGCCAATGGACACATTGTGACTATCCGTGTCTCTTTCAACGCCTTGTAGATCGGCATTGCGATACAAACGTCCACAATATAGTGGCCCACGGTGCCCAGCACCGTTATCCATGTCATGGAAATGGCGGATAAATCTCCTGCATTCCCTAATCCGGCAGTGAGCATTACAAACACTATTAGTCCTTCTACCACTGCATGCAAAACGGTTGTTACCCCAATAACGAGGAAAAAGTTCCATCCCTTTCGGAACATCATCGCACCCGCCAATGCAAAGACGACATGGGAAAACGCCCGCATTGCCACCACGATAGGCAAACCAGTTAGCAAAAATCCCAATCCGCTGCCAAGCGCCACTATGACCGCCGCTGCCGGGCTGATGAACATCGCCAAAACAACCGGTGTGTGCGAAGCCAATGTTGCCGAAAATGGCCCTATTACGACCTGCAAAAATCTAAACAATGTTGGAATGATGATGGAAATTGCCGTCAACAAGGCCGCGATCACCATTTCTTTGACCTTCATTTTCATACTCCCCTTCTCACTGTTTCGGATAAATACTTATACTTATTTTAGTATACTATAAATCAGACAAGCTACGCAAGACTGATTCCGCCGAAATTTTCCAAAGAATTCCTGTTTCTTCTGGCTCTTTTCTACAATTTTCTCTCTTTGAAATATTACATTTCTATGTCGAATGCTTTTTTTCAGGCAAAACTATTGATTCTTGCGCTCTTTTCGTGTATAATAAAGAAGAATATCATAGATAGGATACGATGTTTCCTGTAGAAAGAGTTGATTTTAAGTGCGTATTGCCGTATATCCGGGGAGTTTTGACCCAGTTACCAACGGACATTTGGACATCATTTCCCGCGCAGCGGACAAGTTTGACAAGCTCATTGTCGCAGTATTGCGCAACCGTGCCAAACAGCCAACTTTTTCTATCGAAGAACGGATGGATATGCTACGGCGTGTTACCTCCGGATATCCTCAGGTGGAAATTGATACATTTGATGGACTGCTGGCAAACTATTTGCACGAAAAACAGGCAAATATCATTGTCAAAGGGCTCCGTGCAATGTCCGACTTTGAATATGAATTCCAAATGGCGCTCATGAACAAAAAACTGGCTCCTGATGTGGAGACACTATTTATGGTTACAAGTGATAAATATTCTTTTTTGAGTTCCAGTATCGTGCGGGAGCTGGCTAGTTATAACGGCAGTCTGGATGGACTAGTCCCGCCAGAGCTGGAGTCAGAAATTCGCAGGAAAATTTTTCAGTCATAACCTTCCCATTGAACCGGAAGGATATACATAGAAGTTCTATATTATATGGGAGGTGGACGGTTCAGATGGAAATGCTGCAATTAATCGAAGAAATCGAGGATTTGGCAGAAAAAAGCTTTAGTGTTTTTTCTTATGCGTTAGTTAACCGGGAAGAACTGCTGCGGCTTACGGGTGACATACGTCTCAAATTTCCAGAAGAATTGAAACAAGCAAAATGGGTGAAGGAGGAACGCACCCGTATTATTTCGGAAGCAGAAAAAGAAGCCGAAGAAATTATCAAATCTGCCAAAGAACAGGTCATAAGTCTCATCGATGAGCATGAAATCGCCCGTGCTGCAAGAGAAAAGGGTGAAGAACTCATGCAAAGTATCCGGGAAGATGATTATAAAATGCGTCAAGGCGCGGTACTGTATGCAGACAGTATGCTGGAAAAGGTGGAGGCTCTGGCTAATGATATCTTAGCGGAAGTGCGTATTAGCCGGGAAGATCTAAAACGTAATCAGATACAGCCACCGGCAGAAAATTAAATGGGCCATTTCTAAAAATAATTTTTTATGAACATAAAAAACTCCAGTACTATCCGGCACTGGAGTTTTTTCATTTCCTAACAGCGGCACACTGAATCCGCAACGAGTGCGGTACGTCAAAAGGGTATTTTGCAACCTTATGATACAAAAACATAAAACAGCATGAAAAAATAGTGCAGCGCACTGCCACCTAAAACAAGCAAATGCCAAATGGTATGCATATACCGTAATTGATGTGCCCGGTAAAACACAATGCCTATAGAATAGCTTAGCCCTCCCCCTACAAGCAAAAGCAACCCCGGCGTTGGAACCAAATGAAACAGCGGCACGGCTGCTACTACAATGGACCAACCCATAAATACGTATAGTAACAAGGACCATTTATGCCATTTTTGGACATCGATTGCATTTAAGACAATCCCCAGCACTGCAAGCGTTGTATTGAAGATAAGCAGCGTCCAACCAACCCATCCTCCGAGCAAAGACAAACAAATCGGAATATAACTTCCTAGAATTAATATAAAAATAGAACAGTGATCAAATGTCCGAAACAGTTCCTTCACATTGCGGGCTGTTACTGCGTGGTATAAAGTTGACATCAAATACAGCAATATCATGCTGCTACCATATAAAATGCTGCTCATCAAATCGATTGTACTGCGTCTGGAGAGCGCAGTGCTAATGAGCACCACGGTTCCCACAACGGCTAATAGTGCGCCAATTCCATGCGAAATGGAATTTGCTACCTCTTCCGCTACAGTTTGCCTGCGGTCTTTTTTCACATCTACCATACCAAATCTTCCTCTCCCTACTGCCTTCCTTAAATTAAGGAGCTGAACCTAGTATGTACAGATTTGTAAAATAAAAACACAATAAGACAAGCTTGGATGTTAATCTACAAAAAAATAATGAGGACCCCGCATAACTGCAAGATCCCCATCATTCTACTGGTGACCCGTACGAGAATCGAACTCGTGTTACCGCCGTGAAAGGGCGGTGTC
>CALLNG010000544.1 GCA_938005345.1 uncultured Clostridia bacterium | reverse complement strand
GATTACCGCAACTGCCTGTGTCGCATGATTTTTTGTCTGCGGTATGTAATTAAAATTTACGCTAATTGTCTCGCTTTGCTGTTCTTTGGTTGCTTGCACGGTCACTTCCCGATTCTCAGAAATAGCAAAAAATTTGTCAGGTTCCAGGCCTTCAGGTGTAAATGCAACGTTCACATCCTCTGCATGTTCCAACGAAACGGATGCATACGCAATGGTATCTCCATTAATATTTGCCAAATACTTTCCACTGCCCTGACTGCTCCATATAATTTGTCCTGTTGCATCCGCCGTTGTTCCAGTGGTTGAAGCCGCTACAGATATATCTGTTATCAGCGGCTCTTCTCCTACAACAAATCCAGTAGGCAGCAAAACAGCGCATAACATGAAGAGTGCTAAAACCTTTTTACATTTAATCGTATCAACCTCTCTTAACTCTCAAATTTTTGATTACGCAGTTTTTCTAAATATTGCTTAACAGATTGTTCATATTTATTTTCTCCCGGACGATAATACACTACATTCCGAATGGGATCGGGTAAATATTGCTGCTTCACATAGTGCCCCGGAAATTGGTGTGGGTATTGATATGTCTTGCCACGGCCCATTTTATCTGCTCCCGCATAATGAGCATCTTTCAAATGTGCCGGAGCATCCCCTGTATCCCGTTGATTCAAATCTTGCATAGCGTTCTCTATTGCTCCAGTTACACTATTGGATTTTGGTGCCGTTGCCAGCAAAACTACCGCTTCTGCCAAAGGCAATTTTGCTTCCGGCAACCCTAACTGAAGGGCCGCGTCAGTACATGCTTTTACAATCGGCATGGCATTGGGATAAGCCAATCCAACATCTTCTGCTGCAATCACGAGTAGGCGGCGGCAGACAGATTTGATATCGCCTGCGCTAAGGAGCCGCGCCAAATAATGCAGTGCCGCATTTTCATCCGTTCCACGGATAGATTTTTGAAATGCACTCAATAAATCATAGTGGCTATCTCCATTTTTATCATACCGGGTCGCTGGCATAGCAGTAACTTCCGCTACAGTTTCTACTGTAATTACAACCTCATCCCCGCCCGCCAAAGCAATGGTACATGCTTCCAACAAATTCATTGCCTTGCGGACATCGCCATAGGCGCTATTTGCCAAATGTTCCAGTGCATCCGGTTCTATCTCCATGCGGCGCACCCCATACTCTTGTTGCAAACAGGATAATGCGCGCTGCACAGCCGCTTTGATATCCTCTATTGTGATAGGATAAAACTCAAAAATTATACTGCGGCTCAAAATGGCATTATAAATATAAAAATAAGGATTTTCTGTAGTAGAGGCAATCAAGGTTATGCTACCGTTTTCTATATATTCCAATAAAGATTGCTGTTGCTTCTTATTAAAATTTTGAATTTCATCCAGATATAGTACTGCACCATTTTGACCGCTTAATCCGTCCAAATCTTTTGCAATAGCTTTAATGTCACTAACGGAAGCCGTTGTAGCATTAAGACTGTAGAGTTCTTTATCCATTCCCTTCGCAATAATTCTGGCGACTGTCGTTTTTCCGACACCAGACGGCCCATAAAAAATGAGATTCGGAACGGATCCTTGTTCGATCATACGCCGCAGCACTTTCCCTTTTCCTAAAATATGCTTCTGGCCAACCACTTCGTCAAGGGTTTGCGGACGAATTCTGTCTGCAAGCGGTGCCATTATTCATACAAAGGGCGCTTTTTACACAAAACGTCCACTCGTCTGCACACTTCTGCTCGGTTTCCTTCAAAATCATGTATGGTCATAGCAATTAAAGCCGCAATTTCTTTCATATCCTCTTCATCCATATTGCGAGAGGTAACAGAGGGAGTGCCAATCCGAATACCACTCGTCACAAACGGGCTAAGTTTTTCAAAGGGAATCGTGTTTTTATTTACTGTAATATTCACTTCATCTAGCATGTGTTCTGCTTCTTTTCCTGTCACGCCTTTGTCTGTCAAATCAATCAACATCAAATGATTGTCTGTCCCGCCGCTAACAAGTTTAAATCCTTCTTTTTGCAACGCTTCAGCTAACGCTGCCGCATTTTTCACCACTTGCATTTGATAGTCTTTAAATTCATCTGACAACGCTTCTTTTAGGCAAACCGCCTTGGAGGCAATCACATGCATCAAAGGTCCTCCTTGTATTCCGGGGAAAATAGCTTTATCGATCATTTTAGCATATTTTTCTTTACATAGTATCAATCCTCCACGCGGTCCGCGCAACGTCTTATGCGTGGTTGTTGTTACAAAATCCGCATATGGTACCGGACTAGGATGTACGCCAGCTGCAACAAGGCCCGCAATATGCGCCATATCGACCAACAAATATGCGCCTACCTCATCCGCAATTTCTTTAAATTTTGCAAAATCAATGGTCCGCGGATAAGCCGATGCTCCTGCTAAAATCAGTTTGATATCGTTTTCTTTCGCTAAACGCCGTACCTCTTCATAATCAATACGGTTATCTATCTCTGTTACGCCATACGGTACAATATTAAAATAGGTACCGGAAATATTGACCGGGCTGCCATGGGACAAATGCCCGCCATGGGACAGGTTCATGCTTAGAACCGTATCTCCCGGTTTGAGCGCTGCAAAAAAGACTGCCAAATTTGCACTTGCACCTGAGTGCGGCTGTACATTTGCATGTTCTGCGCCAAACAACTGTTTTGCCCGCTCAATGGCTAGCGTTTCCACGCCGTCCACGTATTCGCATCCACCGTAGTATCGTTTTCCCGGATATCCCTCCGCATACTTATTCGTTAACGGCGTTCCCCTCGCTTCCATCACAGCGGGTGATACAAAGTTCTCCGACGCAATCAGTTCTATTTTATTCCGTTGGCGGTTTACTTCTTTTTCTATTAATTCCGCAATTTCAGGATCGATTTTTTTTACTTCTTCTGTAGAATACATTGACAATATTCCTCCCTTTTTGTATACTTATTTTATATTATACTTTTTAATTGCAAGATTTACAAGACTTTCCGTATATAATTTTGGTAGAAATAATCTTTGGGAGGCTGTGCAAAATGAATAAAAAAGAAAAAGTATTAGCAATTCGTGACATTTTTCAGGAATATTATCCGGAGGCGGGCTGCTCCTTAGACTACACCAATCCTTTGCATTTGCTGATAGCGACACAGCTTGCAGCACAGTGCACAGATGCGCGTGTGAATATGGTTACCCCAGCACTTTTTACCCGTTATCCAACTGCACATGATTTTGCAAACGCAGATCTGCTGGAGCTACAGGAGTACATTCGCTCTACTGGTTTTTTCCGCAACAAAGCGAAAAATATCATTGCCTGTTGCAAAATGTTAGACGAAAAATACGATGGTAAAGTTCCTTCCACCATGGAAGAACTCACACAACTACCAGGCGTAGGGCGCAAAACCGCCAATATTATTATTGGCGACATCTATCATAAACCCGCCATTGTTGTGGATAC
>CALLNG010000543.1 GCA_938005345.1 uncultured Clostridia bacterium | reverse complement strand
ATACTGGTATCACTGGTGATATTACTCAGCGAAGCGTGGATTGGCGTGCTCTTTGTGCTGGCGGGGAAACTCGTTGGAATGCAGGCCGCAGTACCCATGAAGGAAATTACCATCTGGTGCCTATTTGGCACGCTGGGCGGTATGGTCATGGCGTCCATTCAGCTGATGATTTCCCTGTTCATAAAGAGTTTTGCGCTGCCGGTCGGCATTTCCCTTGTCGGCGGGATATCGGGCCTTGTGTTTTTGGCTAAAGATTTGGGGCACATCTGGCCGTATTCCCTCATGGCATATGGTATGAATTCCAACTCGCCGCAGCAAATTCTGGAAAGCGGCTATGTGCCGTTTGTGATTACCTGCGTAGTGTATATTACGGTGTTTACGCTAATTAGCAGCTGGATACTTACCAAACGCGATAGATAGCCTGTAGACAGCGTACAAAGAAGGAGAATTGGTATGGTGTAATCCTATGGGATTGCACCTTTTTTTTGTAGGCACATTGACAAGCAGAAGAGTGGGAAATATAATGGAACTATAGTGCGGCGTTTGACTGCGTAGGAAATATAAAGACAGAAGGTGAAAAAATGGTTCACATTTTATTGGTGGAAGACAATGCCAGCCTGATTGACGGACTTGCGTATACACTAGAAAAAAACGGGTTTTCCCTAGATATCGCCCGCACGGTAAAAGATGCAAAAGCGCGTTTGTCTAGCCGGGCATATGATTTGCTGCTGCTGGACGTTTCGCTTCCCGATGGGACGGGATTTGAATTGTGCGAACAAGTGCGCGGGGCGGGCAGCGATATTGCCATTTTGTTTCTCACTGCTGCAGATGAGGAGTGGAGCATTATCCGCGGCCTTGACAGCGGCGGCGACGACTATATGACAAAGCCGTTTAAGATAGGCGAGCTATGTTCCAGAATCCATGCGCTTCTCCGGCGGACCAGCGGCAGAAAAACGCAGGATTTGGCAGTGTTGCATGCCGGAGACACCACCATTGATTTGCTGTCCGGCCGCGTGACGGTGGGTGAAAGAACGTTGGAGCTTACCGCGGCGGAGTACCGCCTGATTTGCCTGCTTGTGCGCAATGCGAACCTGGTTGTCACGCGGAACCGGATTTTCAGCGAACTATGGGATGGGGGCGGACATTTTGTGGATGATAACACCCTATCCGTCTATATCCGCCGATTACGGGAAAAGGTGGAAGAAGACCCCTCCCATCCGCGGCGGCTTGTCACGGTCAGAGGGTTTGGATACCGGTGGAATGAGGTGCAAAAATGAAATTTTTCTATGACAAACAGGTGCGGCGGCTGTGGATAGGCGTGCTGGTACTGTTGGTTTTGCTGGGTGCCGGCAGTGCCGCGCAGTCCAGGTGGCAGACCGCCAACGCACAGGCGATGATGGTAGCGCACGATAGGACGGTGGCTAGCGCGCTGCTGCAACGGGGCGTTTCAGAAGAAACCATTGCCGCTGTGCTCACAAACCAGGGCAGTACGGAGCAGGCAGCGGCGCTTTTGGCAAAGCTAGGTATTACGCAGCAGACGGATACCCGTTTTATGCCGGTTCTCCAAAACCTGCGCGCTGCAAGCGGCGCATGGGCATTGCTGCAAACCAGCATATTTGCGGCAGCATTGCTGCTATTGCTGGCGGTGTTTTTTTATAAGCGCGGCTGTCTTTATGCCACCGCACTAGAGACCGTATCACGTTTTACGGAAGGGGATTTTACCACGCTCCTGCCACGGCTAAATAGTGGCCCCGTGTATCAGCTATTTGACAAAATCAACGTCATGGCGACGGCGTTAAAATCCAAGCAGGAAGCGGAAAACCGGGCGAAGGAGTTTTTGAAAAACACCATTTCTGACATTTCCCATCAGCTGAAAACACCCCTTGCCGCGCTTTCTATGTATACGCAAATCATGCAGAGCGAGCCGGAACAGGCTGCAACGGTGGCGGCTTTTGCACAAAAATCATCTCTGGCCCTTGGCAGAATGGAACAGCTCATTCAAATGCTGCTCAAACTGGCCCGCCTTGACGCGGGCGGGATTGCTTTTCACAAAGCGCCATACGCAGTTGGGGAGGTGATTGCCAAGACGATTGAGGAACTGGAAGACAGGGCAAAAGAAGAGCAGAAGAAAATAATCGTGGATGGAACAGCGTCCAGCATCCTCGTATGTGACTTCGAGTGGACACGCGAGGCCATTGGCAACCTCGTGAAAAACGCCTTGGATTACACGCAGCAAGGCGGTACAGTCCGTATTAGCTGGGAACAGACGCCCCTCATGTTCCGCATTTCCATTGCGGATACTGGAAATGGCATTGCAAGTGAGGATATCCACCATATTTTCAAACGGTTTTACCGCAGCAAGCATTCGCTTTCGGCAAATGGTATCGGGCTTGGATTGCCGCTGGCAAAGTCCATTATCGAAGGCCAGGGCGGCACCATTACTGTGCGCAGCCAACGGGGGAATGGAACCACTTTTATTGTATCCCTTCCGCAGCAGGAACACAAAGCCGCGCCGGCGCCACAGTAACAGCGCTTACCGCTGCAACCTTACAAAATTGTAAGCTGAAATTCATGTGGTTGTAAGCTGCATCCGGTAAGATAAGGGCATAAAGGAGGGAGTTTGTTCAATGGAACTATTGAATGTACAAAAGGTATCCAAAACCTATGGCACAGGGGAAAACGCGGTGCATGCCCTGCGTGGCGTATCGTTTACCGTAGCAAAAGGAGAATTTGCGGCGATTGTCGGAGAATCGGGTTCCGGAAAAAGTACGCTGCTCAACTGTATCGGCGGCCTGGACAATCCGACTTCCGGCAAAATCTATTTGAATCAGCAAGATTTGTTTGCCATGAAAGAAAAACAGCGCACCATTTTTCGCAGGCGCAGCATTGGATTTGTCTTTCAGTCGTTTCAGCTCGTGCCGGAATTGAATGTGGAGCAAAATATCATCTTTCCGCTGCTGCTGGATTATCAAAAGCCGGATCCCGCGGCACTGGAAGAAATCCTAAACATGCTGGGTCTTGCGGAGCGCCGCCGCCACTTGCCCAGCCAGCTCTCCGGCGGACAGCAGCAACGCGTTGCCATCGGCAGGGCGCTGATTACGAAGCCCATGCTGATTTTGGCGGATGAACCGACCGGCAACCTAGATAGCAAAGCCAGCCGGGATGTGATGGATTTGCTAACCACTGCTGCCCGGCGGTACAGCCAAACCATCCTCATGATTACCCATAACGTCAACCTGACCGCTTCGGTGGACCGGGTACTCCAGGTGAGCGACGGCGTTTTGACGGATCTGGGAGGGAAGCAGAATGAAACATTATCTTAGTCTCATTCCCCTTTATGCCAAGGCGCATCGGCGGCAAAACAAAATGACCCTTGTTTGTATCATCTTAGCAGTGTTTTTGGTGACGGCGATTTTCAGCATGGCGGACATGGAGCTGCGCAGCCAGAAAATCCGCGCCATTGCCAATTACGGTAACTGGCACATCACCGTGAAAAACCTTTCGAAAGAGGATGCCGCCCTGATTGCCGCGCGTCCAGATGTAGCGGCCTCGTCCTGGTACGAGGTGCTCAATTACCGCCTACGGGATCACTATACCGTTGGCGGCAAGCAAGCGGCGGTGTGCGGAGTGGAGCAGGATCTCGTCACCGATATCATGGGCGGGCTTGCCGCGGGGGAATTCCCCCATACGGATCACGAAATACTTGTGACGCAAAATGCTGCCAGCAGCCTAGGGATTGCCATTGGGGATACCGTTACACTTACCATTCCCACTGGGGATACCCTGCCGTTCACGGTGTCCGGCTTTGGTATGGATACCGTGATGACGGACAGGGCGGACGCGATCGGGGTATTTATGCGGCTGGAGCCGTTTGGGCAAATCTACCAGGCCGTCAAGGAACGGGAATTAACCGATTCGG
>CALLNG010000542.1 GCA_938005345.1 uncultured Clostridia bacterium | reverse complement strand
AAATAAAACACCCTAATAATAGTCCCGGTATGTACAGCGGATCAATCAGCGTCAACAGTACCATTAATTCTGAGATTCGAAACTGCACCGCCCCATAGGAAAGTGGATAACAAAGAAGGGTTACAACTACATACATAGATGCCACTATCACCATTTTGGACATGGTTTTGACCGGAAGTTTCATTTCCGTTCACCTCCGTCTAGTGCTGCCCCCACGCCTAAATCTTCGTTGTGCCACAAAATTTCAATCTGTGGCTTGTCTTCTAAATAGGCATATTCATCGCGGAACCATTGAATCAGTTCCAAATCAGCTTGTATTGGAGTGGAGTTAGGCGTAAAAATATTGATGCAGCCGTATGCAAAATACGTTTCTAACGCTTCCATATCACGGCGTACCATCTCTTTGGTTTGTCCCTGAATTCCCACCATCAGGCAAACCGAATCAAAATAGTCTGCTACCTCTTTTGGTGAATCAAAATACGTGCCCTTGTGTAATACTTCGTTGCGAAATGCCGCATCAAAGGTTTCCACACCACAACGGAAAATCAGAGGGATTCGAAATAATTCCCGCCACTGTTTGAGCTGATTTCGGTACATATAATGGCATTCAGTGAACATTTTTTGAATTTGCTTATCCTGCACAATCCGCAAAAGTTCCATCACTGTTTGCTGTGGCAAGTCGAAACAACTTGCAGAGTCAATGACATCCAGCACGCCTAATTCACCTGTAACATGCTGCAAAACTTCCCGATTTTCCTGGATAATTTTTTCAGTATCCGTATCATTGTCCGCAATATAATCACAAAAGGTACATTTCCCCCAACGGCATGGGTGCGCCCGCAAGAGCACCATTTCCCTTGGATTTTTTCCTGTCACCACATGGTAACGCTGTAATTTCATTTTCATTCCTCCTTGTTTTTTTTACGAGTGGTTAACAAGGACAACACTCGTATTCCTCTTATACACTTTTCTAATGTATACTTTTTGCTCGCGGCACTTTCTGTTCATTATAGCACAAGTTCAAACCATTTGCAACTAAATTTTCGCATGCATAATCTCCTCCTCTTTATACAATACTACAGATATGACAAAAAGGAGATGTCCTCTTAATGTTAAGCTGGATTTTATCGCAATGCAACCATTATTTATATACATACATCTTGTTGGTTTTACTGCTTGGCTGTGGCCTTTATTTTTCTCTGCGCACCAAGTTTGTTCAAATCCGATTGTTTCCAGAGGCATGCCGTGTCTTAGGCGAGCAAAAGGCACGCCCGGACAGCACATCGTCCTTTCAAGCATTGATGATTTCCACTGCATCCCGTGTTGGTACCGGCAATATTGCAGGTGTATGTACAGCTCTTGCCTTGGGCGGCCCTGGCGCAATTTTTTGGATGTGGCTAACCGCACTGATTGGCAGCGCTTCCGCCTTTGCGGAAAGTACACTGGCACAAATATATAAAGTGCGGGACAGTGATTCTTTTCGCGGTGGTCCTGCATATTACATGCAAAAAGCACTAAAAAAACGGTGGCTGGGTATTTTGTTTTCTATTTTGCTCATTTGTTGTTTTAGCTATGGATTTAATGCACTCCAAGCTTTTAACATCACCTCCTCCCTGCGCTATTATGCCGGCTCTGCTGACACGAAATGGCTTTCTCTTGTTGCAGGCAGTATCCTCGCTTTGCTTGCTGGAATTTCTATTTTTGGAGGAATGCGCCGCATTAGCCAAATCACCTCCGCCCTTGTTCCATTTATGGCGCTTCTCTACTTGGCCGCTGGCTTTATTATCACACTGCAAAATGCCACTCATATTCCA
>CALLNG010000541.1 GCA_938005345.1 uncultured Clostridia bacterium | reverse complement strand
ACTACAGAAGAATCGATCCTATGCTTGGAACGGAACAGGATTTCAAAGAACTTTGCAGCCAGGCACACCAGCTTCAGATGAAAATAGTTTTAGATGGAGTGTTTTCACATACTGGCAGTAACAGCCGTTATTTTGATAAGGAGGATATATTCGGCAATGGTGCTTATCATCATCCGGATTCGCCGTATATTACTTGGTATGATTTTCAGCAATATCCAGATGTTTATACAAGCTGGTGGGGGATTCAAACTCTGCCATGTGTCAATGAAATGAATCCCGATTATCTCAATTTCATTATAGAGGATAAAGATAGTGTGGTTGCGCATTGGATGCGGCTTGGCGCGGACGGATTTAGACTGGATGTGGCTGATGAATTGCCAGATGAATTTATAAAAAAATTGCATAACCGCGTAAAAGCGTTGAATCCAAATGGAATTGTAATTGGAGAAGTATGGGAAGATGCCTCCAACAAAGAAAGCTATGGCGTCAGGAGAACCTATTTTGCAAATACGGAGCTCGATTCAGTTATGAACTATCCTTATAAAGATGCCATCTTGCGCTTTGTAGCAGGAAACAGTACCGCAAAAGATTTGCGGGATACCGTTATGACTATTGCAGAGAATTATCCAAAACCGGTACTGGACTGCTTGATGAACAGTCTTTCCACTCACGACACAGTACGGGTGCTTAATACGTTTGAAGGAGTGGGCGAAGGGCTGTCAAAAGAGCAACGAGCTTCCTACTATATGCCGCCGGAGGTATATCAACGTGCTGTGGAACGGGAAAAAATTGCAGCTTTTTTGCAATATATACTACCGGGCTGCCCCTGTATCTATTATGGCGATGAAGCGGGAATGCAGGGCTTTGAAGACCCGTTAAATCGGCGTTTTTTTCCGTGGGACAATATTGATTGGCAGCTTCATGATTTTTATGTAGAATTAGGAAGTATTAAAAAAAGGTATAATTCTCTACAGAAAGGTTTTGTTGTGGCAAAAGCAAAAGAAAAACACGTGATCCTTATCAAACGATATTGGGAAAACGAATCATTATATGCCATAGTTAACATGGGGCCGAAAGACTATCTTTATCCAATCGTAGATACCAACCAAATTCTTTTTGCGCATAAAATGCAGCAAGAAGAAGACATGCTGCGTCTTGGCACTATGGGATTTGTGTTGCTGTGGCGGTAATATGTTTTTGACTGAAATAATAGCACTATTTTTTAACAGGGTGGCTGTTGCCTGAGATTTTGTTATCAATATGGCCGCATTTATTTAGCATATAATTTAAAGAAAAACGGGGAATTGGGTGCTTCCTTTTTTTGCAAGGGACGCGCAATAATTCGTGTAAAATGCTTGACAATCCTTTTCAC
>CALLNG010000540.1 GCA_938005345.1 uncultured Clostridia bacterium | reverse complement strand
TGTTGAGTTCATATCCCTCCTGGGACAAAAGCGCCAGTCCTTGCTCCACATCACTTCTCATATCGCTCTCTTGCTGCCGGTAATAGTTTGACTGCGGATGAATTGGATATTTGGTTGGAATACCAAAGTCCGCATATAAATCATTTGTTAGCTTGTCCCGATTCACCAATTTCATCAAAGCACGGCGGATATTGACATTATTTAAGCCCTCCCGCCGACAATTGATACCCACAAACGAATATCGCTGCGTCATGACACGCTCGTAGCTGATATTACTACTGGTATTGTACTTGGCCGCTTCTTGGCTAGTTTCACTAACCACGTCTGTAATATCCACCATAAACGAATTGTACACAGATTGCTCATCTGGTAAAATAGTTATATTTATGCTATCTATATAGGGCTGCGCTCCATAATACGACACATTTTTTTCCAATTTCACACTTTTCAGATAATCATAATAATTCCATATATACCGCCCCGTGCCCGTGACGACACCCTCCTGCCAGCCCTGCGGAACAATGGGAATTTCCAACAAATTAGCAAACGATGCATCCGGATAGTTTAGCCGTATTTGCACTGTCAGTGTATCTACTTTACTCACCGACACTACATTAGATAAATTCACTTTATAGATACTATCCGCTGAATTAATGACAGAGCGCAGTGTATATATCACATCATCCGCAGAAAACGTACTGCCGTCATGCCAGGTCACGCCAGATTTTAGACGGACCGTATGCAGCGTTCCACCGTCAGAACTACTAATAGATTCCGCCAACACCATCACAGGAGTAACATCTGTGCCCACCCGAATTAATGGGTCATACACCAAGTTGAGCATTTGCCGGTTGGCTTCATATTTTGTCATCAGCGGATTGAGCGTGTCGGGCCGTACCACGTATAAATTTAGTGTGCCTCCGCTCTGCGGTGCCTCCTCCTTTGTCTCCGTGATGCTCTCCTCAATCTGATCCAGGTTATCACATCCTGTAAAAATTAATAACCAAATCAAACAAATACAGCCAAATTTTTTAAACATCTGCATAGCTCCCTATTTTTCATTCGTCTGGATGTCGTTTCAAATATTCAATATGGTCCACCAATTCCTGTCCTGTTTGGAATCCACTCACTGTATAACGCTTCAAATGGAACGCACCGTCTTGTTTCCGGTTGCTTCCCTTGTCGCCCACTAACACTGCTGCTTCATACCCAGCTTTTTGTGCTAATGCAACCGCCTGTTCGTTATGCATACCGTATGGGAACGACAGGACTCGGCACTCCTTATGCAAATTAGAATCAATTAAATATTTGCTGCGCCGGATTTCCTCCTGCTGCTCTTGCTGTGACAGAGTCGACATGTCAGGGTGTGTGTTGGTATGGCTTTCAATCCGTACCAGGCCGCTTTCCTCCATTTCCCGTGCCTGTTCCCAGGTAAAATGAGGATATTGAGTCTCTTGCGTTCCAACCCGGCTTGTAATCACAAAAATAGTCGCCTTGAGCCCATATTTTTTCAATAAGGGAAACGCATATTTATAGTTACTTTCATATCCATCGTCAAATGTAATAATTAACGGTTTTTCCGGTAACACGGCATCCCCGTTCAAATAATCCACATATTCATCAAAAAAAATAGTTTGATAACCTGCGGCTTTGATTGCTTGAAACTGTTCCTCCATCCGCTGTGGATCTACGTGTAATTTTTGGTTTTCTTCTATATAGTTATATGTAATATTGTGATATAATATAATCGGTAAATTTTCATCTTGCGGCGGTGCAGCTGCCGGTGTAGTAATAGTGGTCACCATAAGCACCAAAATGACCATCCAATAAAATTGTTTTAGCGGTTTCATTGTATTATTCCCCCCAAACCATTTCTTGCTTGCACTTGCGCCAGCCCTCCTCTGGCCCTCTTTGCTATATCTATGTTTTCTTATTTCATTTCATCCATATTTTTTAAGCGCTGTTTTAACTTTTGAAGCAACTCAAATGGTATATTTTGTTTCATGCAGCCCTCCCCCAGGCAACTCTCCGGTCGGTTTTTCCCATGATAGTCACTTCCGCCCGTTTCCAACAAGCCTCTTTCCCGCGCAATATTACAATATAATTCATACTGCGCCTGGCTATGCCGCGGATAGTGGCATTCTATTCCATCCACCTCTGGTAATTGTTCCAGCAACTGTTTCAAGGTTTCATCACAGTGCAGCAGGTATGGATGGGCCAACACAGCAACGCCGCCCGCCTGATGAATGGTATGTATCGTCTCCTGTGGACTAATATACTTTCTCGGCTCAAAGTAAGGTTTCCCTTCACCAATGAAATGTTCAAATGCTTCCGCCAGTGTGGAAACATACCCTTTTTTCACCAAAACCTGCGCCACGTGAACCCTGCTGACCATTTGCTCAGCAAGCTCCTGCACTTCCTCCCAGGAAATAGAAAAGCCATTTCCAGACAATTTTCGCACAATAGCGTGCACACGGTCCAGCCGGCTTTCGTGCATACGCTGCAAAAATTCTGTCAAAGCCGGATGTGCCGTTTGGATTCCGTAGCCCAAAATGTGCAGTTCCCGTCCGTCATAAGCGCTTAGTTCCACGCCAGGCACCACCTCAACGCCCTGTATTTTCCCTTCACACTGCGCTCGCTGTACTCCTGCCACACTGTCATGGTCTGTCAGGGCGATGGCGCACAATCCTTTTTCCTTAGCATGGCGCACCAACGATTCCGGCGAATCGGTTCCATCTGACAAACTGGAATGCACATGTAAATCTATCTTTTCCTGTTTCATACCGTCTCCTATTGCAGCAATTTATGCAGTTCATCCATGAATGTATTAATATCCTTAAATTCCCGGTATACTGACGCGAACCGCACATAAGCAACCTCGTCGAGTTTTTTTAACCGCTCCATCACCATCTCCCCGATGGTCTCCGTTGTAACCTCCCGTTCCAAAGAATTCATAATTCTCGTTTCAATGTCATTAACAACCATTTCAATATCATCCATTGCCACGGGACGTTTTTCACAGGAACGCAAAATCCCGTTCATGATTTTTGTCCGGTTAAATGGCTCCCTACTGCTGTCTTTTTTCACAACCATAACGGGGATGGTCTCAATCTTTTCATATGTTGTGAACCGTTTTCCACATTTCATGCACTCTCGCCGCCGGCGGATGGCATTTCCCTCTTCTGTCGGTCTAGAATCAATTACTTTGCTTTCTTGATAGTCACAATATGGACAACGCATTCGGATACCCTCCCCTTATTTTATGTATATCAAGTTTATTTTAATACAATAATGACGTTAGGTCAAGTGCCAAAATGATATTTTGGTATTTTTATCGCTTGACATCCTGCGGGAGAAATAGTAAAATGTTAAATTGAGTTGTTATGTCGATAAAAAGAGTAACTTGTCGGGCTCATCCCGGAATGATACTCTAAGAAAGGTGTGGAGAGAAAAATGCAGCAACTATGGCCCAGTTTTGAGCAGCTCTTTACACACGGATTCGGTGCTTTTCTCATAACCGTTGTCTTGTTATTGATTATATGCAGTATTTTGATAAAATTAGTTGGTCTGCTGTTTAAGGCCGCCATTGGTCGGTCTGTCAACAAAGAATCCAGTACCAATTTGATTTTGCTGCGCCGAATTGTCAAAGGTGTGATTATCATTTTGGCGGTTTGTCTCACTATGATGCAGATTGCTCCGCTGAAAAGTGTAGTGGTTTCTCTTTTGGCAAGTTCCGGCGTATTAGCTGTTATTTTAGGATTCGCAGCCCAAGAAGCCATGGCGAATTTGGTCAGCGGCGCATTTATTTATCTGTTCAAACCATTTTCCATTGGTGACCGGATTGTGATTCAAACGGAAGCGATTGAAGGAATTGTAGAAGATATTTCATTGCGCCATACGGTGATCCGTACTTTTACCAACAGCCGCATTATTGTTCCAAACAGCAAGATTAATGCTGCCGTATTGGAAAACCGGTATTATAAAGATTCTGTTACCTGTAATTATTTGGACATTCCCGCAGAATATAATGCAGATTTAGACCGCGTCATTGCCATCATTCAGGAGGAAGCTGCGACGCATCCTGATTTTTGTGACAACCGCAGTGCCGAGGCAAAAGAAGCGGGTCAGCCCGCCGTTACGGTACGCGTAATAGAGTTTGCAGAATCATCCATTACACTACGTGCTTATATCTGGTCCAAAACGCCGGAAAGCGGCTTTGGCATGTTATGCGATTTGCGTCTTTCCTTAAAAAAACGTTTTGACCGTGAACATATCTCCCTGCCATATCCTCATGTTGAGGTGATACAAAAGCAGGAGCATAAATTAGGAGGAACCCTACATGAAGGACAAACAGAAAAGGATTCGTAATATTGCCATCATCGCTCACGTAGACCATGGCAAAACGACCTTAGTAGACGCTATGCTGCGGCAAAGCGGAATTTTCCGCGCCAATCAGCAGGTAGCGGAACGCGTTATGGATTCCAATGATTTGGAAAAAGAACGCGGTATCACTATACTTTCCAAAAACACAGCGGTCATGCATGACGGCTACCGCATCAACATTGTCGATACGCCTGGGCATGCTGACTTTGGGGGCGAAGTGGAACGTGTGCTGCGCATGGTTGATGGCGTGCTGCTGCTGGTTGACAGCTTTGAAGGCGCTATGCCGCAGACCCGTTTTGTGCTGAAAAAAGCATTAGAATTGGATTTAAAACCCATCGTAGTGGTAAACAAAATTGACCGTCCCGATGGACGTCCCACTGAAGTGCTGGACGAAGTACTGGATTTGTTTATTGACCTAGGCGCCAGCGAAGAACAACTGGATTTTCCAGTCGTATACGCTTCTTCCCGTGAGGGGTTCGCGACGGATGACCTGGGCCATCCTAGCCAGGATCTGCAGCCACTATTTGAAATGATTATTGATAAAGTGCCCTATCCGCATGGAGAAGAAGAGGCGCCGCTGCAAATGTTGATTTCCAACAT
>CALLNG010000539.1 GCA_938005345.1 uncultured Clostridia bacterium | reverse complement strand
GTGTCCGGCGATATCCAACTGAACACCAAAGAATTGCCCGGCACCAAAGTGACATGGACCAGTTCCAATCCAGATGTAATAGGAAATGATGGAACGCTGGGTGAAATCACAGAGGATGTGGACGGGATAGTTATGACATTCCGTTTGGAAATGGCAGACGATCCCACGATTTATGTGGAAAAAGTGTTTGACCCGCTGAAAGTCATTTATCTGCCAGAAGGCAACCTGGCCTATGGGCAGACAGCGTCCTCCAACGTGGGCAGCAAAACCGGATGCGGCCCGGCAAACGCGGTGGATGGAAACGTGGGGACAAACTGGGAAACTTCCAAATGGACCAATACGCAGGACCCCGCGCTGACCATTGATTTTGGACAGGTGCAGGTATTTAACCAGATTATGTTGCAGGAGGCGCGGATTTTAGACGCATATCCACTGCGTGAATTTGTTGTGGAAGCTTCGGTGGACGGTAAGACCTACACACAGATTCTATCCGGCACAACACTGGGTCAATCTCCGCAGTTTTTTGCGGTAAACCAGACCATGGCGCGCTACCTCCGGTTCCGTGTGACCAAAAAGGTAGCAACCAGCAACGTAGGGCTGGCAGAAATACAGGTATTTCTGACTGGGGACGGTACGCAAAATATCAATGCAGATCTGCAGGTACTCAAATACCAGCTGGGCAGCCTGATGGGCTTGACGGGCAACGTAGATTTGCCGAAGACCGGCGCACTGTATGGCAGCAAATTTGTGTATACCTCATCTGACCCGAGCGCCATGACGAATGACGGAACCGTGATGCAGCTAAGCCAAACCAAATCCGGTACCTTGAAGGTGGACGCGTATGAAAAGACCGGAGAGGATGCAGCTGGAAATCCTATTTATAGCACGCAAGTAGGCGGGGAAGAAAGCCTGCCGTTCTCTGTGCTGGGCAGCGGTGGCGGTAGTGGCGGTACGTCCAGCGGCGGCGGAAGCCGTCCAAGCGGCGGTTCTAGCAGCGGAGTTGGCGGCGGAGGAGGCGTAGCCCTGCCGACAGGGCCGTCTGTTAACAGTGATGTGGGCAATGAAACCGGATCGGATACCACAGGCAGTTTCCGTGACGTAACCCGTCAACACTGGGCATATAACTATGTGGAAACGCTCAAGTCCAGACAGGTTGTCAGCGGCGATGAAAGCGGAAATTTCAATCCCGAAGCGCAAATTACGCGGGAAGAGTTTTTGAAAATGCTGATGAATGCGCTGGGCGTTGCCATCAGCGAAATCAAGGACGTGACATTAAGCGACGTATCCAGCAGCGACTGGTGCTATCCGTACATTGCTAAAGCGATGGAACTGGGCATCACCAGCGGAATCTCAGAAACAGAATTCGGCGCGGGCAGAGCCATCACCCGGGAGGATATGGCGGTGCTATGCACGCGCGCAATGGATATTACAGGACGCACGCTGCCACAGGCAGTGCCAGAGAAAACATTCACAGACGGGACGCAAATTAGCAGCTATGCCAAAGACAGCGTCATCCAGATGCAGGTAGCGGGCGTAATAGACGGGTATGCAGACGGCACATTTGGTCCGCAAAACAACGCGACCCGCGCAGAAGCAGCGAAGATTATTTGTGGAATTATGAATTAAGGAGGAAGTCAGAATGAAAAGAAGGAAAACACGGCGGCTGGCAGCGTTGGCGCTGAGTGCAGCAATGGCAATAACGTCCGCGCCGGCAGCTCTGGCAGACTCCGGGACTGGCCCGGCGGCGCAGCCGCCGGAGGCGGCCCTCCAGGTGCTGGACGCGCTGGCAGACAGCGTGCCCCAATATGTAGTACCAGAAACAGATTATCCGCCTATGACAACGGAGGAAATGCTGGCGGAAGAAGCCAAATTGCAGCAGGAAACACAGGGGCAAACAACAGCGCCAGTGGAACAAATAGGCGAGACACCCCAGAATCCGCTGAACGCATTGCCCGAAGAAACACTACAGCCCCCGGGCAGCGAACCGCAACAGGCTCAAACACTCGGCGTAACGGGCGGGGTGGAACAAGTGGCTGTCCAGGCAGACGAAAATTACATTGATAGCACTTTTGGTTATACCCTCAAAGGAGATCCGGGTAATATTTCGGATGAAGAGTTTTTTGGACAATGGGATGCGGCAAACAACAAGTGGACCGTCAATCCCAAATTTGATTACACGGCATATGCCGACATGGCGCCGGTTGAAACTGCGGTCAAAAACGGCGACTATGAAGAAGCAAAACTGGCGTTATACAACTATTATGTCAAAAAAGAGTCAGAACTGGACCGCAAAAAAGATATTAGTACCACAGTGAAGGACACCATCACAGCGGATTTGCTACAGGAAAACTTTATGTATAACGGCAACAGCGGACTGACGCCTTGTGCCATTCTCACAGTGGGAGATAGCAATAAATATGTGTCCGCAGACATTACCGACATTGTCAAAAGCAATTTCACCAAAACCACCGAACTGTCGTTTTATGTTGTGGCAACCAACAAAAACGGCGATATGGCGAAGTTTTACAGCAAGGAAGCCGGACTGGAAAACGCACCGTATATTCAGGTGCGTGTCAACGGCACGGACTTGACGCTTTACCCCTCCAATGATACGTATATCAGTGCGGGCAGCAATAAAGGCGTTAATTACGGTAGCCGGAAATGGCTGGAGGCGGAGGAAGACCCCAGCTCTATCGGCACCAAAGATTTGGTGGGCAACGCCACCAAACGTATTTATATCCGCTTTACGCTGGACGGACTGAAAGAGGGAGATACCATCACCTCTGCAACGCTAAACATGAAAGGGTTCAACGCAGGCAGCCTTGGTACAGGGGACATTCCGGCAGAGGATGGAAAAACAGAGGAACAAGTCATTGACGAGCACATCGCCGGCGCGGCGCCCAAGGAGGTTGTGGTGATTCACAACGGCGATACCTCTTGGAAGGAAAGCAATTTGACCTATTCCAATGCGTCTGCACAGCTGATTTATTCCTATGACCAGGACGACACCTGGCAGTGGAACCAGCCGAGCGGCGCTGGATACCGGTACCAAGAGGAGCTGATGCGTTTTAACACCTGGTATGACAAACTGGTGAAGCTGTATAATGCAACAGGTGACGAAGCCTATGCCTATACGGCGCTGCGCCAGCTCATGGATTTTATCACCGTGTCCACCGGGCCAGGTAAGCAAAAACCGTGGCTCAAAACATTGGACGTGGCGGTGCGCACACAGTGCATTCCCGGGCTGACCATGCAGCTAATCAACAGTGAGTACATGACAGCGGATATTTTTACCGGGTTTATGAAATATATGTGGGATCAAGCGAACGACGCAAAAAGCTTTAATACTGATGGGAACTGGGGTTCGTCCGAAACACTGGGCCTGTACACAGTGGCGGCAAACTTTCAAGAATTCAGCGATTCCGGCGCGTGGATTGCCCGCGTGAAAACACGATATGACACCATCTGCGGAAAGATTATGCTGGATGACAAAACCTGTACGGAACTGGCGCTGGGGTACACGGATTATGCCATCAGCTCCACCATTGACGCTAAAACCGTGGCAGACCAGCTTGGTATTGAAGAATATCCGTTTACCGAGCAGACCTTGTCGGCCATTTTAGGGCTGGCACAATATATGATGTACGCCAGCATGCCAGGGTACCATGACCACCAGGAAGGCGATGGCTACAGCCACCGCGGAAACTATGTTGGCAAGCTGGAACGGGTGGGCCGCTGGTTCAACGACCCACACCTGCTTTTTGCCGGAACGGGCGGTAAGGAAGGGTATGAACCGGATTTCAAATCCATCATGTTCCCAACTGGCAAAAAGATTGCCATGCGGACCGGCTGGGATGAAAATGCCAACTATTTATATACCAGCGTGGACGGCGGTGTGGGGAGCCATGCGCACCCGGATGATTTAAACCTGGTTGTGCAGGCCTATGGCCAGTACTTGCTGGTGGATCCGCTCTACGGAACCTATAGCTCGGATGACCGCCGGTATTGGCTCATTTCTACCGAAGGGCACAATGTGGTCAATGTCAAAGACAGCGGCCAAAACGGCCGGGTCAACCAGACCACAGGAGCTCAGCGCGGCACCATTGACAAATGGGAAACCAATGAGGCATATGACTTTACTAAAATGACCACGCCCAATGACACCAAAGCAAACTACAGCCGCAGCATTTTGTTTGTCAAACCGGGATTTTGGCTGGTGAACGATTACCTGACGCCCAAGAGCAGCGGATCGAAGCAATATATTCAAAATTGGCACTTCCTGCCGGAAGCGAACATCAGTATGGATGAAACAACCAAGACCATCCGCACCGGATTCAACGGCGTGAATATCCAAGTGGTACCGGTGGCGCCGGAACGCTTTGACGAGGCAGCCATTAAAGACGGCTATTATTCCGAAGGGCAAAACAGCTTTTCAGACGCTAAATATGCATGCTATACCATCAATACGCCGGATGCTTGCGTGTTCAACACCATTTTGATGCCGGAAAACGTTGGACAGCAGTATGACATTAGCGTACAGCAATTGGAGGTGCAGGGGCTTGAAGCGCAAGATGCGTCAGCCTATGAGTTTACCCTGCAAGAGCAGACGACAGGTAAAACAACTACTTACCAATATTTCCAACTGCACAACAGCGCAAAAAAAGGAATGCACCAAGTCGGGGGCTTTGAGACGGACGCGGACTTGATGCTGCTAGAATTGGATAGCAGCGGCAATGTACAGTCCGTTGTAGCGCAGAATGTAACACGTGTCGTGCGGGAATCGGACGGTACGGTGTTTGTTGGCAGCGCCTTGCCGGTGGATTTGTCTATGAAATGGAGCGTGGGCAATATGATGCTGGACGGCTCGGCATTGACCGCGGAGACAATGGGAAGCGCGGACTTGACGCTGTACTGCAATGGTAATGACATCACCAATGTCCGCATTAATCAGATGGATTCTCAGGCGAAGCGAGAAGGGAACTATGTCTACTTTGGGAGCGAACCCTCTGTCACGCCAGGGCCCACACCGACCACCACGCCGCAGATTACACCGCGCCCCACGACGGGCGGTGGGTCACATGGCACGAGCGGCGGCGGTGGCGGCGGATTCGTCACAAATCCGACTCCTACTGTAACGCCAATGCCCACGCCGACAAGCGGGGCAACGCCGCAGCCTACGCCTGGTGCAATGCCAGAGCAAATGCAAACGGAAATCAACGGGCACTGGGGCGAACAGGAAATTACGGCGCTGTATGACCAGGGCGTGATTGAAGGAGACACAAACGGGTCGCTGAACCTACAAGGCGATGTGACGCGCAGCGAATTTATTGCCATGATGGTGCGGGCGCTGGATTTGCCGCAGAGCAGCAGCCAGGGCAGCTTCCTGGACGTGCCAGCAGACCGATGGTATGCCGGAATTATGGAAACGGCTAAGGAATATGGACTGATTCAGGGCACGGACGGCTACGCCAATCCGGAGGCTAACATCACAAGGGAAGAGATGGCGGTCATTTTAACCAACGCGGCGCAGATGGCAGAGATTCAGCCGGAGCAGGATGCGCAGGAGACAGCGTTTACCGATGAGAGCACAATAGCAGACTGGGCGACGGAGGACGTACAATTTGCTGCCAAGCTGGGCTTGCTCAGCGGATACCCGGACGGCACGTTCCTGCCGCAGGCTAATGCCAAACGCGAGGAAGCCTTTGTGGTCATCTACCGATTACTGGAACAGATAAATTAGACAAAAAACTGCCCAACTTTTGGGCAGTTTTTTATTGCTTTCCCCTTTTCAATCCAGCGGCAGTGTGGTATGATAAAAGACAAAGATAAGAAATAATTGTATTTTCAGGGAAAAGGAGAGGTTTGGTTTGTTTGATTCAGCCTATTTACAGGACAGGGAACTTTTTGTGGACATGATCCGGTATTTACGCCGACATGACGTGGTATTCCGCTCACCGGAATACCAGGCCTACGACGGAATCCCACTGGGAACGGGATGTTTTGGCGGCCTGTTTTACCCCTCGCCAGATGCGTTGCATTGGACGGTCAATCACACCGATGCGGTAGATTTCACGGGAAAAACAGAGTTTGGCGCATGGAGCTGGGAGGATGAGGAGTGTACGACCGCGCCTTTTGGCTGCGGCACCTTGACGCTCACAGATTATCAGCCGTCATATGATTGGAAATATTTGGAGGAGTTTGAAAACCGTCTCAATTTGGCGGAAGCCGTGCACACATTGCACAGCAAAACCCCCTTTTCAGAAAATAAGGTGCGCTCCTATGCCAGCGGTGTTGACCAGGTAATGGTGCTGGAGCTGGACATGGCGTCTCAGCAGGAGACGCGGCGGGAATTGCTGCTGTCACGCTGGGGCAGCCGCAACTTTTTTCATTATTATGAACAGATCAAAGACGTACCGGAAAAAAATCTTGGGCAGACGTCGGCGGGTGAACAGGACGGCTGTTTTTATGTGAGCCAAACCGTGGGGCAAACTGCGTTTGTCACCGCAGCAAAGGTGCTAGACGCGCCGCACACTCTGCAGGTGGTAAATAACCATAGCGTACGCTGTGAATGGGACGCTAAAACGCGGGAGACCTGTACGGTGCTGTTAACGACGGTGGTGTCGCAGGGGACGCCGGACGTAAAAGGCGCCGTGTCGCAATTGGCACGTGCGCAGCAACGCCGGCAGCAATTGCTTCCGACACACCGGGAGGACTGGAAGGCGTTTTGGGAAAAGGGAATGGTGCATCTCCCGCAGCATGATTATGCGGAAAACGTGTACTATATCAATTTATACCAGTTGCGCAGCTGCGGCAGGGGCGCATATCCCTGCATGTTTGGCGGGCTTTGGACGTGGTTTGGCGATTCGCGCAACTGGGGACATTTTTACCATTGGAATTACCAGCAGACGTATTGGCCGCTGCATGCGGCGGGTCATGAAGAACTGGCGGAAAACTATTATGAATACCGGTTTTCCATGCTGGATAAGGCTATGGCTATTGGGAAAAAGCTATTTGGCGTAGAAGGGGCGTTTTTTTCCGACGTGACGAGTTTGGACGGTGGACAGGCGCTGGAGCCAGATACCGTGCACAACTTTACTTGCGGGCCGCAAATTGCCTTAAGTTTTTACAAGCATTACCGCTATACCGGCGATCAGGACTTTTTGCGCCGACGGGCGTATCCGTTTATGAAAGCATGCGCCTTATTGTATGAAAACCTGCTAGAAAAAGAGGACGGCCGCTATTATTTGCGGGGCGGTGCGACGGTGTACGAAGCCTATTGGAATATCAAGGCCACTATGACGGATTACGCCGCGATACAAGAGCTGTTTGCGACGTTGTTGGAGGCGGGCAGGACGCTGGATACGGATGAGGATAAGTGGGAGCTTTGGCAGGACATTTTGACGCATTGCTATCCCATGCCAGAGGTGGGATACCAGGATGGACAGGGAGCGCGTCAGATTTTGTCCGCCGGGTTCCATTTTGACGGGTCGCCGCTTACGTGGGAAGAAGGGAAATATCCCCGTTCCACTTTTAGACCGGGTAATATTTCCCCTGTCTACCCCCATGGCCTTATCGGACTAAAAGACGGTGGCAGCGGGCCGTTTACAGCAGCAAAAAACACCGCAGAGTTGATTTTGGAAAAGTCTGTCTATATTGACGGTTTGATGAAAGTCATTGGCCATTACCCTATTGTGCAAACCTGTGCGCGGCTAGGTATGGAGGAAACCATAGATTTGGCGGAACGGTTTGTGGACCGTTACCAGATTTTCAAAAATGGGCTAGGCCATTTTGCGGACGGAAAAAATGGGGAGTTTTGTCCGGCGGATGGTTACTACCAGCTGCGTAAAATTCCACGCGGGGCGCAGCGTACCCATTGGACAAAAGTACACGAAAAAAACGACGGGGAGCGCGTGCGGGTTCCGGCGGATTGGTTCAACCACTGCTATTTTGAAGCAACGTCTAACATCATGGACGGTATCCAAGAAATGTTGCTGCAAAGCTATGATGGGACGATCCGCGTCTTTCCGGCAGTGAAACCGGAGTTTGAAGGCGCGTTTTCCCTTTGCGCAGTGGGTGGAATGCGCATCAGCGCGCATAGGCAGAAAGGGCAGGTACGTTTTGTGCTGATAGAATCCCGGTTGGGCGGGCTATGCCGTTTGGAATGCCCATGGCAGGAAGGAATGCGCGTCACCGATCCGGACGGCGGGAACGTACCGCTAAAATGGGAGGGGAAAACCGCGCTGTTTGACACACAGCCGGCCCAGACCTATTTGGCGGAAGGGCTCAACTTCGCCGTTGCACAATATTATAAAGAGGAAATCCCTTCGTATCAAAACGGGGACGCAAAATATTTCGGCAAAGAACAAATCGGCAACAGCCAAAATTATTAAGTGGGGACAAAAACAGCGGAAACAGTAGTTTCTGGAAAGGAAGGGTGAGAAAAGTGCAGGTATTTTTTGTTTCACGGCAGCATCCTATCAGCCAAAACGAGGTGGCTTCTTTGAAAATCACCGCCTCAGAACAATTGGGCCATGCCAAACAGGGAGAAATTTTTCCCTTTCAGCTTTTTATCAAATGTAAAGAAGGGGAGAGCGGATATGTGCAAGCTGTGTTTTCCGACTTAAAAGGAAAATCTTGCGTGATTGCGAAAGAACATTGCGTTGTGCTCCCGCAAGACAGGACGGACTGCTTTGGTGTGGAACACCATGAAGCGGTTGCAGTATCGGGCCGCCGTGTGATGTGGGCGTATGTCGCCATTCCGGCGGAAACGAAGCCCGGTAGCTATAGCGGAACGATTCAGTTTTTGTTGGACGGGCAGCCGGTATGCAGCCGGAAATTACAGCTACAAGTGGATGCAGCCGTTGGCAAGGAGGACGCGGAGGATCACCCTGAGACGTTTTCCCGCCTGCATTGGTTCAATTCCAAATTGGCGCAAGACCACCAGGTCACCGCGCCTTATACGCCGGTGAATGCGGAAGGACGCGACGTACAGGTGCTGGGGCGCCGTGTGTCGCTGGGCGAATTGGGATTGCCCTGCCGCATCGATACCTATTTTAATGACAGTATTCAAGTGCAGGAGGACGCAGGCCGCGAATTGCTGGAGAGGGAGATGGCGTTCCAGGTGCAGACCTGCAACGGCATGGAGCGCATGTTCCCCGTTTCCTTTACCAGCGGTGTGCAGCCGGACGCCTATACATTTGTGAGCAAAAATGGCACGAACGATTTTCGTGTCGTGGTCAGCGGGCGTGTGGAATTTGACGGCTATTGTTATTTTGACGCTGCTTTCACTGCGTTGCGCAAAACGGAGGTTACGGACATTGCGCTGGACATCCCGCTTGCGCTGGACGAGAGCGCCTATTTCATGGGCCTGGGCAAAACGGGTGGGTGCATGGACCAAGAAGTGCATTTCAGCTGGGGAGAACGGGTGCACCAGGACAGCTTTTGGGCGGGCTATGTTAATGGCGGCGTGCGTTTTCAGTTTATGGACGAACAGTATGTACGCCCCCATGTAAATATTTATTACCATTACCAGCCGCTGCGCCTGCCGGACGGTTGGTACAATGGCGGCCGGGGCGGCATCTATATTGGGGAGGACCGCCATGCCCGCGTGTATAGCGGACAGCGTAGCTTCCAGCAGGGGGAAACTGTGCATTTTTGTTTTTCTATGCTGGTTACGCCGCTCAAGCCTCTGGATACCCAAACACATTTCCGTTCCCGCTATTACCAAACCTATGGGTATGGGGATCCGCAGATTTGGCTGGATACCATGAAAAAGACGGGCGCTAATGTTTTGAATATCCATCATGGTACCGACCTCAACCCTTATATTAATTATCCGTTTTTTGAAACAGCGGCGCTGAAGCAGTTTGTGTCGCAGGTACACAAATTGGGTGGGAAGTGTAAGATATATAATACCGTGCGGGAGCTGACCACCAAGATGAAGGAATTTTCGGTGCTGCAATCGTTGGGCAGCGAAATTTTAGCGCCCCCTCAGGGAAAACCGGGTGCGACCCTGTGGCAAAAGGATGCAAAAGAGCAGGTGGAAGCGGAATTTGGCAAAGAGGTCATTGCGGCCTGGCGGGAGGATGTCCGCTGTGGCAAGCATAAAGGGGAATCGGACACCTCGCTGCTGACCAACGGATCGTCGCGCATGTGCAATTATTATGTGGAAGGGCTGCGCTATCTGGTGGAAAAAACGGATATCGACGGCGTTTATATTGACGATACCTCCTATGGGCGGGAGACCATGAAACGGGTGCGCAAGGTGCTGGATCGAAAACCGGGTGCGCTGGTGGATATGCATAGCTGGAACCACCGGGATAAACGCGCCGGGCAGACCAGTTCCCTGCTTTTGTATATGGAGCTGTTTCCGTATATCAATGAATTGTGGATCGGGGAAGGGTTTGACTATGAAGCAGCCTCGCCGGAGGAATGGCTGGTGGAAATGAGCGGTATTCCATTTGGATTGATGGGAGAAATGCTGCAAGGCGGCGGGAATTTTTACCGCGGCCTGGTGTTTGGTGAAACCGCACGCTATGGCTGGGGCGCGGAGCCGGAGGCAATTCCAGAATTGTGGAAGCTCTATGACAAATTGGATGTGCCGGATGCGGCCTTTTATGGCTGGTGGGATGTGGCCTGCCCAGTGAAAACGAATCAAAGCGGCGTATTGGCCTCCTGCTGGGTGTGCCAGGATAAGGCGCTGGTGGCGCTGGCAAGCTGGGCAGAGGAAACGGTAAAGGTGAAATTGGATTTGAGCGGCCTGCCGTTCCGGGTGAAAAAGATGGAGACACCGCCGCTGAGCGGGCAGCAAAAACAGGCAACTTACAAGCTGGCGGATACGCTGCGCGTGCGGCCTGCCAGTGGAATACTGCTTGTAGTAGAATAGAAAGTTTATTTCCAAGCCGGGCGCAAGACAGGTAGCAAAGACGGGACTTGTTCCAGCCTGCGGCGGTCACGCCGCCCCTTCTTTGGATTTTCTCTGTACAGCCGCCAGCGTTACGCTAGGAACGCTGGCGGCTGAAAAGAACAGAAAGCCGGGTGCATGTCCCGGCTTTTTTTGATTGGAATTGTTTGTGTATGAATTAAAATATTTCGTTTAGATCAAAAAGAGCCCCTTGCAATGTGTGCAGGGGGCTCTTTTTATTCTTCATGTTCATGGGCGGCAGGAATTTTTCCGGCTTCTGTGCCCATAATAAATCCTTTTGCATAGCAATTGCCTTTTTGCCGCAAAAGATGACGGCGGGAGGCATCCACAAAGTGGATAAACAGGCCGCGTTGTTCCGAGTCTAACACGTGGGTAAGGCGGTCTTCCAATTTCCGTAGCAATATGGAATCTTCCTTGCCATATTTGTCTTCCAACGCGCTGCCTAATTCCCAAAAAGAGCCGTCGTGGTAAAATTCATTCCGGTAGTCCACATAAATAACCTCCTTTCCATAGAAAACAATATCATAGAAAGGAGAGAATCGTGTCCTGTCAGCCGGACATAAGAAAATATTTTGCGCGGTTAGTCTTTGCCGGCCTTCACGTCGGTACGTCCAACCAAAACATCCAGTGGTACGTCAAACAAATGGGCGAGCTGCAATAGCCTGTCCAAAGGCGGTGTGATTTCACCGTGTTCATATTTGATATATGTCCGCACGATAATGCCCAACTGGCTTGCAACCGCCTTTTGTGTCATTTTATGCGCCTTGCGGAGTTGGCGTAGGCGCTGTGAAAACGGTTCGCGCTGAATAATATCGTAGCGGCCGTGTACTGGAATACGCTTGTCGCTGTTGCCAGAAAGATAGTCCAGCGAAACGTCTAAATAGTCGGATAGCTGTAGCAGTTTGTGAAGCGGCGCGCCGCTGATGCCCTGTTCATAATTTTGATACGTACTTTTCCCAATACCAAGAACGGCGCCGAGCGCTTCTTGTGTCATCTTTTCTTCGTTGCGCAGCTCTTTGAGCCGGGTTGTAAAAGTTGCCATGTAGGGTTCCTCCTTCTCTTGTGTGCCGCTGCGGTCATTCCTGCCCCGCAGCAAGCCTGTCTAATGCGGTATGGTAAAGGTCTGCCAGCAGCATAAATGTTCCGTATTGTGGAAGCCGCTGCCGGATTTCATAGTATTGGTAGGCGTGTTCGCTCAGGCCAAGCGCCTGTGCAGCTTGTTTTTGTGTAATACCGGATGCACGGCGCAGTCTTTTTAAATTTTGAGAAAGCAGTAGGGCAATATCGGGGTGTTCCGGCAAACAATATGCCTGCCGGTTGTGGCTGCGGCCACATAAGTAATCCAACGAGACGTCCAATAGCTGGGCAAGCGAAAACAGTCTTGGCAAACTGGGTTTGCAGTTGCCGTATTCATAGTTATGGTAGGTGTTTTCATCAATCCCCACGCTTTGTGCAATATACCGCTGGGACCAGTTGTGTTTCAGCCGTTCTTCCTTTAATCTCTGGGTAAATAAATCAGTCATGTTTGCCATCCCCTTAAAAAATTTCAAAATTTTACAAAGAAGTTTGAAAAAATATTTGGCACCAACGCAATCGGTTGATACAATAAGGGGAAACTAAAAAAATACATAATTTATAAGGAAAACAAGAGAGATATTCCATGCAGATATGTGTAGTAGTACAGTGTCATATGCGCTTGCATGCCGCAGATTTACAAAAAAGTCCGCCGCCCGGAAAACAGGGCAGCGTAAAATGGATAAACTCCTCTTCAGGAGAGAGAACGGGGAGAATACCAAGCTAGTGCAAAGTCTACACATCCAGGTATCTTAGCCATACCAATACGGCAGGGACAGCGGATACATACAACAAATGCATATGAAGTGCGAAAGGGACGCAAAGTAACCGGGAGAAGGCTGGTTCATCCGCGCAGTGCTGTAACCGCGGTATACAGCGCAGCGGCTGTCCACTTGCGTAGCAAGGCGCAGGAGGAATGTGCCGCATGGTCGGACAAAGTACATTGACGTATTTTCGCGGGGGGGTGGCCCAGGCGAAAGAGTAGCACAAATCGGGATGCCAGGAAGCATCGCCGAGGAGAGGACATAGAGGAAAGTTTCGCGCTTTCCCCTAACTTACCAGTATAAAGCAGAAGGAAAACGGTGTCAATTCTCTGAAAGCTAACAGGGAATCACTTGTTATACCTATAATATACAAAACCAGTATACTACAAATAAAAAACAAGATAAACGAACCGCAGGGCATGACTTGCTTCCTTCTAAAGGAAAGAACAACGTTCATGGAACCGCCCGGGAAAACAGAAATTTCCCCGGACAGTTTTGCATTTTTCTGCCACTGCTCTTTATGGATAAAATTGCTTTGCCCACCCGTTTGGACGGGGCTAGTCTTATATGGCAGCGCTGTTCCTTTTTTGCGGAAGAATCCATGCTGGTAAGATTGCCCCTTGATTTTCCAAGCGGATTGGTGTAAGATATAACTAATATTGTAAAAATGAGATGTGGGAGAAAAGAGGAGCGATTCGGATGGATGTAAAACAATTTGATTTTGATTTGCCGCAGGAACTAATTGCGCAAACGCCCATCCCCCAGCGGGACCAGTCCCGGCTGCTCGTCATGAATAAACACACCGGGGCGCTTCGCCACCGTCATTTCTGTGACATTGTAGAGGAACTGGACGCGGGTGACTGCTTGGTGCTTAACAACACCAAAGTAATTCCGGCACGGTTATATGGCGTGCTGGAAGGCAGTGGCGGCGCAGTGGAATTTTTGCTGCTGCGGCGCATTGACGACACCCATTGGGAGACCATGGTGCGCCCGGGACGGCGGCTGCGCGAAGGAAAACGCGCTGTGTTCGGGCAGGGGGAGCTGACGGCGGAAATTGAAACGGTGCTGGGAAATGGCAACCGGATTGCGCGCTTTACTTTTGATGGCGTGTTTGAAGAGGTGCTGGACCGGCTGGGGGAAATGCCGCTGCCACACTATATCACGCAAAAATTGCAAGACCGGGACCGGTATCAGACGGTGTATGCCAAATATGACGGCAGTGCCGCTGCACCCACGGCGGGCCTGCATTTCACGCCAGAGCTGCTGCAAAAGCTGGAACAAAAGGGCGTTTCGCTGGCCTATTTGACACTACATGTTGGAATTGGCACATTCCGGCCTGTCAAAACAGAACGGGTGGAGGACCATGAGATGCATAGCGAACGGTATGTGGTGGAACGGGAATGCGCCGAAACCATCAACCGTTGCCGCAAAGCGGGTGGGCGTATCATTGCTGTGGGTACCACGAGCTGCCGCACGCTGGAGAGCATTGCAAAACCGGATGGGACGGTGGAGGCCTGCAGCGGCTCTACCGATATTTTTATCTATCCTGGGTACCAGATGAAGGCGGTAGACTGCTTGATTACCAATTTCCATTTGCCGCAGTCCACGCTGATTATGCTGGTGAGCACCATTGGTGGTTATGAACACACCATGCATGCCTACCAGGAAGCGATTCGACAGCAATACCGGTTTTATAGCTTTGGGGACGCAATGTTTATTACGGACAGGGATTAGACAGGAAAGGAGCATAGCATGTTTCGGGTATTGACAACGGAAAAAAAAGCGCGGCGGGGGGAATTTGAGACCGTGCATGGCACGGTGCAAACGCCGGTGTTTATGAACGTGGGTACCAGCGCCGCGATCAAGGGGGCAGTTTCTTCGCTGGATTTGAAAACCGTGAAATGCCAGGTGGAGCTTTGTAACACCTACCATTTGCACGTGCGTCCGGGAGACGATGTGGTGCGCGAGATGGGCGGGCTGCACCGGTTTATGAATTGGGATAGGCCCATTTTGACAGACAGTGGCGGATTCCAGGTATTTTCCCTTGCCAAGCTGCGTAAAATTAAGGAAGCGGGCGTGACGTTCCAGTCCCATGTGGATGGCAAGCAGATTTTTATGGGGCCGGAGGAAAGTATGCGCATTCAGTCCAACCTGGGTTCTACCATTGCCATGGCCTTTGATGAATGTATTGAAAACCCGGCTCCTCGGGACTATGTGGAACAGTCTGCAGCGCGTACAGCGCGGTGGTTGGAGCGCTGCAAGACGGAAATGGCGCGTCTCAACGCGCAGGAGGGAACCATCAATCCGCACCAGATGCTGTTTGGCATCAACCAGGGCGGCACCTATGATGACATTCGTGTACAGCATATGCAGGAAATTGCAAAACTCGATTTGCCAGGATATGCGATTGGCGGCCTAGCGGTGGGAGAAAGCGCCGAAGTGATGTACCATATCATTGAGACGGTGGAGCCATTTATGCCACAGGACCGCCCGCGGTATCTCATGGGCGTGGGTACACCCGCCAACATATTGGAAGCCGTGTGGCGTGGCGTGGACTTTTTCGACTGTGTGATTACCTCGCGCAACGCCCGGCATGGCGCGCTGTTCACCAAGCAGGGATACATGCATATATTGAACCAGAAATATGAACGGGATCCGCTGCCGCTGGACCCGGGCTGCGGCTGCCCGGCCTGCCAGAACCATTCGCGGGCCTATATCCGCCATCTGCTCAAGGCGGGCGAAATGCTGGGGCTTCGTCTTTGCGTGCTGCACAATTTATATTTTTATAACCATATGATGGAAGAAATCCGTGCCGCCATTGAAGAAAACCGGTTTGAGGCGTATAAAAACTGGGCGGTAGAGCAATATATGCGGAAAATATAACGGTTTTCTAAAAAAGATGGAAGAAAAGACTTGATTCTTTGGAAAAAATATGTATAATAAGTAATATGGATACGTGTTTCTGGTAGCATCCATAGCAATGTCACGACAGGAGGAAGAAGGGAAACGATGGAACAGTTATTTTTTATGACCGTAGCAGCAGAAAGCGGCGCGGCTCCGGCAACGGGGACAACAACAGGTATGGGAAGTATCTGGGGTATGCTCATTCCCATGGTGTTGATTTTTGTGGTGTTTTATTTCATGATTATTCGCCCCCAGCGGAAAAAGGATAAACAGGCAAAAGATATGATTAACGCCATCCAAGTAGGAGACGATGTGCTCACTATCGGCGGGATTTATGGTACCGTATCGCGAATCAAAGACGATACGTTCATCATTGAATCATCACCCGATAAAACGCCAATTCATGTTGCAAAATGGGCCATTAAAGACGTGCTGAAATACGTGGAAGATAAATAAACAACGGTAAGGGAGGAAGAGGTGCATGGAACCCTACAGCAGAAAATCATCCGTGTTCGGGCCGCAGACGGCGGGGCATGCCGCGTCAGGCCTGCCACTGGTTATATTAGAGTTCGCTGTGACGATTTTGGCTGTTTTGGTGTTGGCGCTGGTCTATAAATTTGCGCCGCTGTCCATGAGCGCAGTCCGTTCTACCATGTTTGTCATCAGCATTGTGGTAATGTTTGCCGCCTCCTTTTTGGCGGGGCGTAAAGCCCATTCCGGCGGCTGGCTCGCCGGCGCGATTGTCACGGGGGTTTATGGGCTGGTGATGGTGATTCTCGGGTGGATTACGGGAGCATCGCCTATTCTCTCATTTAAGTGGTTACTTACGCTGGTGACGGCGTTGCTGATTGGCGCCATGGGCGGAATTGTGGGACTCAACACGCGCCCCAAACGCCGCCGGCGGTATTATTAAAGAGCAAAACGCGCCAGGAGGATTTCTCCTGGCTGCAAACAATAGAAAGGAGAAGGGATTATGAAACAAGTAAAAACATTAAATGGGAAAGTGCTGAAAAACAGCGTGCAGGGCGGAGGCTGCGGCGAATGCCAAACATCCTGCCAGTCGGCCTGTAAAACATCTTGTACAGTAGCCAACCAACAATGTGAAAACATCAAATAAAAAACGGTAGGATGAAAAAAGGCATCGCCCGGCAGGGCGGATGCCTTTTTCTATCCAATGTGATACAAGATAAGGAGATTGAATATCATGGTGCATTGTTTTACCTGGGAAGGGTACCATATTGTAGTAGACGTGTATAGCGGCGCGGTCCATGTGATGGAAGAGCCGGCCTATGCTTTGACGGAGTATTATGCGCAAAATGGCTGGCAGCCGCAAGGGCCGGGCGAACCGGCGCCAGAGCCATTGCAGCAGTTTTCCCCGCAGCAGCTGGAAGAAGCGCAGGAGGAACTGGCGCAGCTGGTGGAGGAAGGCTTGCTGTTCACGACGGATACCTACGCGGAGATTGCCAAGCACTATCACAACCAGCCGATAGTCAAAGCGCTTTGCATCCATATTGCCCACGACTGTAACCTACGCTGTGCCTACTGTTTTGCGGACGAAGGTGCATTTGGCGGTAAGCGGGAAATGATGCCGGAAGAGGTCGGCAAAGCGGCGATTGATTTTGTGATTGCCAACAGCGGCAACCGCCGCAATATTGAAGTGGACTTTTTCGGCGGCGAACCGCTAATGAATTTCGGCGTTGTCAAATCCACTGTGGCATATGCGAGAGAACGGGAAAAAGAGGCGGGTAAACAGTTCCGCTTTACCATTACCACCAATGGTATGCTGCTCAGCGATGAGGTGATGGAATACATCAATAAAAATATGGTCAATGTGGTATTAAGCATTGACGGGCGCAAGGAAGTCAACGATAGAATGCGGCCTCGCGCGGACGGCAGCGGCAGTTATGACAGAATCGTGCCGAAATTTCAGAAAATGGCAAACTTGCGCCATCAGGACAATTATTATGTGCGCGGCACCTTCACCCGCAACAATTTGGATTTTGCCCAGGATGTGCTGCATTTGGCAGATTTGGGATTCAAACAGACATCGGTGGAACCCGTAGTGGCGCAGTCAAGCGAACCGTATGCCTTACAGGAGGAAGACCTCCCCAAAATTTATGAGCAGTATGACCTGCTTGCAAAGGAATATATCCGCCGCCGCAAAGAGGGAAATGGGTTTAATTTCTTTCACTTTATGGTGGATTTGGACCAGGGGCCGTGTGTGTATAAACGGCTGAGCGGTTGTGGCAGCGGCAGCGAGTATCTGGCGGTGGCGCCGAGCGGTGATATTTATCCCTGCCACCAATTTGTGGGCAATCCAGAGTTTCGCATGGGCAATGTGCAGCATCCGGAAGAACCGTTTCGGGAGGATATCCGCGACGCCTTTGCCGCGTGCAATGTCTATAGTAAACCAGCGTGCCGCGAATGCTGGGCAAAATTTTACTGCAGTGGCGGATGTCCTGCCAATGCACAGCAGTTTAATGGGGACCTCAACCAACCCTATGAACTGGGGTGCGATCTGCAGCGCAAACGAATTGAATGCGCCATCGCCATCAAGGCGGCGCTGGCAGAGGGACCGCAGGAGCTAGAAACAGTATAGCAAAGACCTATTTGCAGTAAGGAAGTGAGCAAATGGAAATCACCTATGATATAATTAGAGACCATGAACTGGTGATACAAATGATTGACTGCGCGGAAGAGACCATGAAAGTAATGGGATATACCGAGCACTCCCATGTCCATGCTGGGCGGGTTTCCGCTTCGGCGGCGCGGCTGATGCGCGACATGGGATATGGTGAGCGCGACCAGGAACTGGCGCGTATCACAGGATACCTGCATGATATTGGAAACGCAGTCAACCGGGAAATGCATGCCCAGACAGGTGCGGTAATGGCATTTTCTATTTTGAAGGATTTGGGCATGCCGCCACAGGAAATTATGACGGTGGTAACTTCCATTGGAAACCATAACGAAGATGAAGGGTATGCCGTCAATCCGGTTTCCGCCGCTATCATTTTGGCAGATAAAGCGGATGTGCGTGCCAGCCGGGTCCGCAATATGGATGTGGAACATTTTGATATTCATGACCGTGTGAATTATGCAGTCCACGAAAGCAAAATTGAAGTTGTGGAGGACAAAAAAGTGATTCAGCTCACCCTGAGTATTGACAACAGCATTTCTTCCGTGATGGATTATTTGGAAATTTTTATGATGCGAATGAATATGTGTAAACGGGCGGCTGCTTTTTTGGGATACCGCTTTAAATTGGTCATCAACGGCGCCGCTATTTTGTAAATGGCAAATGGCCCTGCTGCCAGGCAGCGGGGCCATTTTGATATTTATTAAGGTGGTAAAGGGTGACTATAAACCAAGAGTAAACCGTACCGGCAACGGACAATATACCGCCGGCTACCTGGTTGCAGGAAAATGGAATTGCGCAACAAACCGGTGACGGTAGGCGACGAGCAATGGTGTAGGCTCTCCTTTTTTACAAAATTAACAAAAAAATAAAGGAAAGCCTTGACTATGAGGACAAACCATAATATAATAGAAGATATGATTGCCGCGCGGGAGAGCCTGTTGCCGATGTGCGGCGCAAGGGAGCGGAGCATGAGGGGC
>CALLNG010000538.1 GCA_938005345.1 uncultured Clostridia bacterium | reverse complement strand
GCTGAACAACGATTCAGGAACACAGAAATCGCCGTACTTTGCGCTGCCGATTGGCCCAATCGAAGCCACGGCGCCGACAGGCAATGTCGTCAGCAATGTGTATATTTATCCCAAGACCACGGCGCCGGAGGACGGGAAAAGTGTGGATAGCTTTGCCGGCAGCGGCGCAGCTGTGGGCAGTACGCTGGAAGGATCCTTTATTGCAATGAATGCTGACGCACAGGACGGCGATTATACTTACCAATGGTACACGGCGGAATCGGAAGATGCCGACGCGGTAAAAACACCGATAACTAGCGCAAATGGCAAAGAATATACCATCCAGGCAGCGGACGCGGGCAAATACCTGGTGTTCGGCGTGACGCCCAGCGGCGGGAGCGAGACGCTTGCGGTGAATCGGCCCAAGGCGGGAACGGTGTCCTACATGGCGCCAGTGGCGCCGCAGCCCTATGTAGAAGGAAAAGGCAGTAATGCCGGTTTTAATTACCGCAACGTTTACCAATTAGCCACCATGGGTTTGCGCTCAACTACCTATGCGAACACCTACGGAAATATCGCGCCGTATAGCGGAAACAATACTGATACGTTACTGCCCAACATGGTAATGCTGGAACTGGACATGGGTGAAGAGAAAGAATTCAATAAAATTGAAATCTTCACCACGAACAATCAGCAATTTGAGGCGGAACTGCAATATTCATCCGACCGTCAGAACTGGACGAGTATCCAGCCGACCTCCACGGGCGGACGCGCGGAAATTAGCGATGGATCCGTGACCCTGACGCAGGCGGATATCGTCAGCCGGGTTATGACGGTGAATTTTGACGAGGTGCAGGGCCGGTATGTGCGTCTGTTGCAGGGGCGTCAGGATGGAAACTATGCCATGTACGTTACAGAAATTGAAGTGACAGGCCGGAATATCTCGGGAGAGGAACCGGCAACACTGACGGGAATCACGGCATCTCTCAATCAGGGCGTCAGCGAACTGACGATTCTCAAGGACGCGAGTGCGGAAACCGTAAAATCCTATTTGGCGGCCAATATTACTGTCACAGCAGTGTACAGCGATGAAAGCACTTCGATGATTAACTTTAATGACATAACGGTGGACCTTTCCACCAGCACGGCAGGGCCAGCTACGGTGACGCTGACCTACCAAGACCAATCGACAACCATTGATGTAACAATTGTGGAAGGGGAACACCCCAACCCCGCAAACCGCATTGCGCCGACGGTGTACAATATCCGGATTGAAGGCCGGCCGATTGTCGGGGAAGAAATGAAAGTGACCTATGATATTTCCGACCCGGGAAAGGTTATGACTGATGGGGACGGCAATATTGATACGAGCCAAGTTAAAGCATATTGGTACCGTACGGACAATGCGTTTGATTCCCCTGGCAATTGGACGCAGGTGGCAGGCAACAGCGTCACGTATATGATAACGGCGGACGATGTTGGCAAGTATCTGCGGGTAACAGTCGAAGTACCTAATAATAACGCAGAGGTAGCGGCGTATCATACCATGCCAATAGGGCCGGTGGTAGAAACGGCGCCGACAGACAATGCGGTTAGTGACGTGTATATTTACCCAAAGACCACAGAGGCGGAAGAAGGAAAAACCGTGGAAAGCTTTGCCGGTAGCGGCGCGGCTGTGGGTAGTACACTAGAGGGAACCTTCATTGCAATGAAGGACGGTGCGCAGGACAGCGATTTTACCTATCA
>CALLNG010000537.1 GCA_938005345.1 uncultured Clostridia bacterium | reverse complement strand
GGTCGTGATTGCACCGAACTTACAGCTTTCCATACATGCACCGCATTTGATACATTTGTTTTTATCAATCACAAACGGTTTACCGCGTTCTCCTGTGATTGCGTGAACAGGACATTTTCTGGAGCATAGGCTACAGCCTTTACATTTAGCCGGAACAATTTCATAGGATAACAATGCCTTACAGACTCCAGCAGGACACTTTTTGTCCCGTACGTGCGCTATGTATTCATCCTTAAAATAACGGAGCGTGCTCAAAATAGGATTTGGCGCTGTCTGTCCCAGACCGCACAGAGCGGAAGATTTTACCGTGTGACAAAGCTCTTCCAAATTGTCCAAATCTTCCATAGTCCCTTTTCCTTTGGTGATTTTGTCGAGAATTTCATACATGCGTTTGGTTCCAATGCGGCAGGGCGCACATTTTCCGCAGGATTCATCTACCGTGAATTCCAAGAAGAATTTTGCAATGTCCACCATGCAGCTATCTTCGTCCATCACAATTAGTCCGCCAGATCCCATCATAGAGCCAATACTAATCAGGGAGTCATAATCCATTGGCGCATCAATCAAGGAGGCGGGAATACAGCCGCCGGACGGGCCGCCAGTTTGCGCCGCTTTGAATTTTTTACCGTTTGGAACACCGCCACCGATTTCTTCCACAACTTCACGTAGTGTAGTACCCATGGGGATTTCTACCAGGCCGGTATTTTTAATTTTACCACCCAATGCAAATACTTTGGTTCCTTTGCTTTTTTCCGTACCAATCGAGGAGAACCAGTCTGCTCCCTTGAGAATAATCTGCGGTACATTGGCATAGGTTTCAACGTTATTCAAAATAGTTGGGCTTTCAAACAACCCCTTAACTGCTGGGAAGGGCGGACGGGGACGTGGTTCGCCGCGGTGTCCCTCAATGGAGTTCATTAGCGCAGTTTCTTCTCCACAGACAAAAGCACCAGCTCCAAGCCGGATTTCTAGGTCAAAATTAAAATCGGTATCAAAAATGTGCTCACCGAGCAATCCATATTCCTTCGCTTGCGCAATAGCAACGGAAAGCCTATGGACGGCAATGGGGTATTCAGCACGAATATAGACAAAGCCTTTGTCTGCGCCAATTGCATAAGCAGCGATAGCCATTGCTTCAATAATGGCATGCGGGTCGCCCTCTAAAATAGAACGGTCCATGAAAGCGCCAGGGTCACCTTCGTCTGCATTACAGGCAACATATTTTTGACCCTTCGGTTGGTCCGCTGCAAACTGCCATTTGGTACCAGTGGGGAATCCGCCGCCGCCGCGTCCGCGCAAACCGCTGGCTTTGATGATATCAATGACCTCTTGCGGCTGGTATTCTGTCAATACTTTTCCAAGCGCCTGATAGCCGTCAACACCAATATACTCTTCAATGTTTTCCGGATTAATAACTCCGCAGTTGCGCAATGCAACACGCATCTGTTTTTTATAGAAATCCACTTCATTGAGCGATTTAATTTCATCCTGTTCGGGATGAATGGTATCTTCA
>CALLNG010000536.1 GCA_938005345.1 uncultured Clostridia bacterium | reverse complement strand
TAAACCGATATCCGCTGTTATTTTCAGCGTGATAACCTGTATGATCGATGCGCCGACCGATACAAGCACGCTGGTAGACGGCAAAGCAGTTGGGCAGTATACCAATTCGTACAGATCTTCGATGCCGCCGCCTCCTCCTCGGATCCAAACTACGCCGAAACCGTCAATATTGATGCCGGGCGGAGGCCCTTCCAAATAGAAATATATCGTATTCGGAATAGGCATGTTCAGTTCGTTGGAATAGATCACTTCTAAGCTGCCTTGCAGCGTTAGACTGGTAAATTCCAGGGTGCCGTCAACGCCAAAGCGCCAGTTTCCGATGGTATTGACCGTCAGTGTACCGCTCATCCCCGGCATGGAAGTGGTTAGTGACGGAAGACCGAGACCGACTGTAAAATTCAGACCGATAAAATTCCCGCCGCCAAACAGGATATCCTCTACCTCGGCATAAGCCATGATCTGATCTTTGGATTTCCTTGAGGCGTAGCTCTTGGCCTCTTCACTCTGTGAAAATTGCTGCCAGGAGGAACGCAGCGTGGAAGGGCTAGTAATCTCGACGCCGTTGCGGAATTGTTTCCATGCGGAATTAAATTTTTCCTTATATTCCTTATTTCCCTTGGGAATCAAAACCCCAAGGTCAATTTTAGCGCTGACGCTGACAACGTCCAGCAGCTCATCACCATACGCATCTACCATTTTACCGAATTGCAGATAGGTGAAATCCGCATTGACGATATTGGCCAGATTCACAAACTTTTCAAACACCTCGGAAAATATATAGGTAATCGGCTCTTTGCCCTGCATGTCTTGATAGCGAGGGTCATCTGTTGTCAGCGTATCACAGCGGATACCGTCTGTAGTATAATGGATCAGATCATAATCCGTACCGTTTTTAATTTCCGTAAGCGTTGCGATTCCGTCAGAGACAAAGGTGTTAATCCCAGACATATAAACGCTTCCAGCAATTTCTACTACAAAGGAGCGTTCGTTCTCGTTATCTTCGTTCAGTATCCTGACCGTAACAGCGCCATCGCCAGTCTCAATGGTATCGTTGATGGTAACGGTATGTTCGCCGTTGCGCACAAAATCATAGTAATATCTGCCCTGTTTGTCACGAGTTTCGGTATTCAGGTTAAAACATCCTTTGACATAAATCAGGATTTCCTCGTCTGTTGTGCCCTGGTAGTCTTTAAAATCGTCCTCGTGGTTGAATGTCCTAAGTACATATTTGGAAATTTTAGGATCAGGCTGCACGATCGCCAAAACATTCCGACCGCTGGGTCTGTACTTTTCATCGTCCGTCACGATAACTCTTGCAGCTTCTGAAATTACATCCTCCTTGACGGGGTCGAGGTAATCGATAACAACACTGTAAGTCCCTAGCTCCATTTGTGTTTCCGGCAGATTGATCGTCACAACGCCGTTTTCTTTATCCAGTACGGAGCTTTGGGAATCAAACGAATATTCCTTTGGTGTAACGCCTTCTTCGGTCACCTGACGCAGGGTGAAATTATATGCGCTTGGGTCGGTGAGCATATCAAATCCTTGCCCTGTAATCTGCATCGTTCTGCGTGCGCCCGTATAGTAGATAGTTTCCGTACAGCTGGTCAAAAACACCTCCGGAATACCACTATCTGTGCCGGGGCAAAGGATGTACACCTCTTGTTCGCCTATGATATTCTCTTGCATATACAGCCCGGAATCGGTCGGCAGGTAGGCTACAAACCGAATTTTTCGGTATTCTGCGTTTTTTGATACCTCCGGGCGGAACCGGAAAGTCAAATTCTGCGAAGCGCCGACCGGCAGTTCGTGAATAGAAACATTGTACAGATTTCCCTGTGCCGGCGCCCCGGCCTCGTCCAGCGGAATCATTCCCGCAGCCGGATATACCACAACGGTGATGTCGTTTAAAACATCAGCATCGGCGCTGTCAAAATTTTGGATCAGGACATCCAGGGAAAGTTCGCCATCCGGATCGTTTTCGTCACCGGACAGATACGCCGTTTTGTCCGCATTCAGCTGCATCGGCGCAGCGCCGCTGATATTAACGGATACCCGTGCATTCTGCTGCACATCTGCATTGGCGTATACGCCGTAGTTAGTGCCGATCGTCCGCGTCTCCTGCGGGGAGATGGAACCTAGGTTGTAATAGAGTGCATAGGCGCTGTCCGCCGTTAGATATTGCACATTATATTCGTTGGTAAAGGTCATATCTGGGTTTGGCTCAAAATCATATATCGTAGAGGCAAGATTGTTCCAGTGCCCAAATGCAATCTTCTCCGGGATACACTGCTGGTCAGCCACCGTCCCGTTGACCGAATAGGCAACGATTTTCGGGTCTTCCTTATTGTCATAGCCAAACATCATGCTACCGGCTTCTGAACCGGGGATAATACATTCCTGTTCTATCATTTTGCCGTTTACGGTATAGTAGGCATAATCCTGATAGCCCAACGCCGTATCCAGCAAAATGCGGATGTCTATATCATCGACAGGTTCTTCCCCGATATTTTCAGCAGTGTAATTGATAGAAACCATACCATGTTCGGAAGAAGATGCGTTGTTTAAAATAATCATCTGCGTAATCACAATACCGTCAACCGTCCAGGTTGAAACAATCCTGTCCGCGCCCTGCACCGTCTCCAAATCTGTCCCCGACAGCCCTAAAAAGCCATAGCTTCTACCAAAGATATAGTCCTTTGCTTCACCTCCGCGCGTAATCCGCACGGAGGTAAAGGACGTATCATACTCACTGCTGTTATGCAGCAAAATTTTGTTGTTATCATCCTTGCTGAGTTTATTTCCTTCTATCGTATCAATATGAAAACCGCCGTTTTCTCCGCTTACATCAACTTTGATAAAATCATTTTGCAGTGTGTAAATTTGCTGCCCGGGCTCTGTTTCCGCTGCAAAAGCCGGCAACGCACCTGTAAGCATCGCAACAGACAATACCAGAGCCGTGATTTTATTGAATATTCTGCTTATCTTCATCGCCATGCCCTCCTTACTGTTCAATATACAGGTATGTCAGATACTGCCTGCGGTTTTGCGCGACCACATAGACGGTATAATAACCGGAGCCGTATAATTCCGCGTGATTACCCTGTACTTTATTTGCATTATTTTTCATCTGCCCCATTGTCAGGAATCCTTTCTTGACATAAATCAAATATGGCTCAAATATTCCATTGATTTCCGGCAAGTTACCGACTGCAAAGTCAACTAAACCGGTATTGAGCACCATGGTTCCCATGGGGGTCGTCAAAACACCGTTTACGGTAAGCGTCAGGTCGTCTGCGCCAATCACCGTAACGCTCCTGGTGGCGGTTCCAATGTTGCCCGCCCTGTCCTCCGCCGTATAGGAAACTTCATAAACGCCTTTTTTCGTCACATCCAGCCTAGAACGATTGACAGTGATTTTGATTTCCTCTGCTGCGCTGTTGTTGTCCGATGCGATGACGCCCGTCATCAGGGCATCGGACAGCGCCTCTTCTGAGATGCCGATATATACACTGATCCTCGACGGAGTCACCCAAAGCGTGGGCGCCGTTTCATCCGGCATCAGAATACCGGAGAGGGAAAGTAATGCGGCATTCCCCGCACTGTCTGTCACCGTCATGCCGTAAACACCATTGCGTGTGATTGGCAATATTTCCCACATACCTTCATTCAGAATGATTTCTTGCCCCTGGAACTGGCAGACTGCCAGCTCATTTGCACACAGGTAGATACTCTCAACATTTGTAACATCGTTGTCTGCGCTGAGCGCCTCCCAGGAGTCATATTCCGTGCCGTCCGTACTCAGTTTAAATTGTAGCTGCGGCGCGGTTGTGTCTATATCTGTCACTTCAACCGTCAATGTTGTCTGGTTTCCAGCCTTATCACGGAATGTATAGTTGTAGGTTCCATTTGCTGTGACGGTCACCTTCATGGGATTGTCCGGCGAATAGTACTGTGCAGACGGTATGTTGTCGCAGAGAACCTCCTCGCCTGGGGTAAACGTAATCTCTGCACTCTGCCGCTTATCATCTCTCGCTACATAGTCATGCGTAACCTCCGGGGTGGTTTTGTCAATAATGGAAACTGCGCCTATCGGCAACGTGTGTCTGGTTCCGTTTTCACCGGTAACCAACAGGATGGTGTCCGCATTCTGCACGGTGGAGAGCCGGTGGGCAATGACAAAGCAGGTTCTGTCCTTCATCAGGGCACGCATCGCCTCCTGAATCTGGATCTCCGTCCTCGTGTCCACGTTGGAGGTCGCTTCGTCGAAAATATAAACATCACTGTCGCATAAAAGCGCCCT
>CALLNG010000535.1 GCA_938005345.1 uncultured Clostridia bacterium | reverse complement strand
AATTGACGTTGATTTTCCGCTGGGAACCTTTATTGCTGTCACGGGAGTATCCGGTAGTGGAAAAAGTTCTTTGGTAAATGAAATTCTGTATAAAATTTTAGCAGCCCAGCTCAATGGGGCGCATACAAAAGCAGGTGCGTACCAGTCGATCGAAGGACTGGAATTTACCGACAAGGTAATTGATATTGACCAGTCGCCGATTGGACGCACGCCGCGCTCCAATCCTGCAACATATACAGGGGTATTTTCCGATATCCGTGATTTATTTGCTAATACCAACGATGCCAAAACGCGGGGATATAAGTCCGGACGCTTTAGTTTCAATATCAAAGGCGGAAGGTGCGAAGCGTGTTCCGGCGATGGAATTAATAAAATTGAAATGCATTTTCTGCCGGATATCTACGTACCATGTGATGTTTGTAAAGGAAAACGGTATAACCGTGAGACTCTGGAAGTCCGGTATAAGGGAAAAAATATCAGCGACGTGTTGGATATGACGGTGGATGAGGCGGTAGAATTTTTTGAAAATATTCCTAAAATACATCGAAAATTGCTGACTTTGTCAGAGGTGGGACTGGGATATATCAAATTGGGACAAAGTGCCACAACACTTTCCGGAGGAGAAGCACAGCGGGTGAAGTTGGCGACAGAGCTTTCTAAACGTCCTACCGGGAAAACGGTGTATATTTTGGACGAACCGACAACGGGGCTGCATACTGCGGACGTTCATAAACTGATAACGGTGTTACAAAAATTTGTCGATACCGGAAATACGGTAATCGTTATTGAGCACAATTTAGATGTAATTAAGACAGCCGATTGGATTATTGACTTGGGACCAGAAGGCGGTGACCGCGGAGGAACGGTTGTTGTGGAAGGAACGCCGGAGACGGTTGCGGAGACAGAAAACTCCTATACAGGAAAATATTTGAAAAAATACTTGTAATTTTCTTTACCTTACGGTACAATAAAATAGAGAAAAGAAAAAACCGGATAAAATGCACGGCGTTTTATACGGTTTTTTCAATAGAATATGGAAAATAGGAGCGAAAAAGATGAAACAAATTGCGGTTGTCGGGTCTGGAAGCTGGGGATGTGCCTTGGCAATTCTATTGGCAGAAAAAGGATACCGTGTACGGCTATGGTCGTTTTTTCCGGAGGAAAGCAAAGCCTTGGCAAAAGAACGGGAGAATAAGGCTTGCCTGCCGGGCGTGTCATTTCCTGATTTGATTGAATGCAGCGATGATTTGGAATATTGCATGGCGGACAGTGAAGCGGTAGTCAGCAGTGTGCCGTCAAAAGGTGTACGGGCAACTGCGCGCCAAATGAAGAAGTATCTAAAAATAGAGGAACAAGTTGTAATCAGTGTATCCAAGGGGCTGGAAGCGGAATCGTTGATGCGTCTTAGCGAAGTGCTTAAAGAGGAGATTCCGGGGCTGCGGATTGCGGCGCTATCCGGGCCTTCCCATGCGGAGGAAGTGGCAAAAAATATGCCAACTGCTATTGTTGCGGCGGCGGAGAATCTTTCTATAGCCGAATATGTACAGGATTTGTTTATGACCGATTTTTTCCGAGTCTATAAAAATACGGATATAGCCGGTGTGGAATATGGCGGAGCTTTGAAAAATATCATTGCACTTTGCGCAGGTATTTCAGATGGGGCAGGATTTGGCGATAATGCAAAAGCCGCGCTCATGACACGCGGGATTACAGAAATTTCCCGGCTAGGTGTAGCACTGGGGGCAAAATCAGAAACGTTTTCTGGTCTAAGCGGTATTGGCGACTTGATCGTCACTTGTACCAGTGTGCATTCTCGAAACCGGCGTGCAGGTATTTTAATTGGGCAGGGGAAAAAAGTAGAAGAGGCGCTCAAGGAAGTCAAGATGGTGGTAGAGGGCGTTCCGGCTACACGTGCCGCCTACCATTTAGCCCAACAAAAGGATATTGAAATGCCTATTGTGGAACAGGCTTACCGCGTACTGTTTGAAAGCGAAAGTCCAATTAAGGCGGTCAGCGGTTTAATGATGCGGGACCGCAAACATGAATAGAAATAGGCGTGATTTTGAAACAATTTTCTATCCCCAAGTAACAGAAACAAGGAAATGATGATATAAAACAGATAAATTTGCAATAGACAAAAGGGATACCTTAAATAAGGTATCCCTTTTTATCATAAACGATTGTTATTTGATGGAATTTTCGTAGGATTCAATCATTTTCTTAACCATCTGTCCACCAACAGAACCAGCTTCTTTAGATGTCAGGTCTCCGTTATAACCTTGTTTCAGGTTAACGCCAACTTCATTTGCTGCTTCCATTTTAAATTTATCCATTGCAGCGGAAGCTTCCGGTACTACTAATTTGTTGCTAGATTTGTTAGACATGTTACATTCACTCCTGTGTCAAAATTTTGTTTCATAAGATTTTGTTTTGCACCTTTGTGCAGTACTATTGTATGTGAATTCCTTTTTTTCATGTGAGGAAATATTTTCTTTGAAAGCATGGAATTGAGATTGATTTTTTACAGGCAGAGTAGTATAATATATAAGCAAATGTTACTAGGAAAGGCGGACCAATATGGTTTTAAATATCATTTTAATTTTGGTTTGTATCAATATTATTTTACTAGGAATTATATTGTGGAAATTGGTAAAAGGGAATCATGCGGCTATAGAAAAACTAGTTTCCAAAACAATTCGGGAAGAGGAAATGCAACAGCGCCAGGAATTATCTGGACGAATGGATGCGTTTGAAAACAATACCATGCAAAAATTAACCCAAATGTCCGGTTTGCAAATGAATCAAATTAGCGAAACAACAAAAATGAGCCAGCAAATGTTGCAGTATTTATCAGATACAGTAGATAGAAACTTAAAAGAAATTAGGGAAAATAACAGCATGCAAATGCAAGATATGCGAAAAACAGTAGACGAGCAGCTCAATCAGACGCTTGAAACTCGCTTAGCAAAATCTTTTCAAACAGTGTCTAATCAGTTGGAACAGGTACATAACGGTTTAGGTGAGATGAAACATTTGGCACAGGATGTTGGAGATTTGAAAAAAGTGCTGTCCAACGTAAAAACGCGCGGCATTTTGGGAGAATTACAGCTCAAAAGTCTGTTGGAAGAAATTATGCTGCCAGGGCAGTATGCAGAAAATGTAGAAACAGTAAGGGGGTCTGGAAAACGCGTAGAGTTTGCAATTCAGCTCCCAGGAAAAGAAAAAGGGTCGGTTTATTTACCGCTGGATTCCAAATTTCCTTTGGATTTATATGGAACCTATTTGCAGGCGGTAGAAACAGGGGAGAGCCGCAAAGCAGCAGAATGTGGGAAGCTGTTGGAAAGTGCAATTCGGCAATATGCCAAGGATATTTGCGAAAAATATATCAGTCCGCCGGAAACAACAGATTTTGGTGTTATGTTTTTACCGACAGAGGGATTATATGCAGAAATTGCGCGGCGAAGCAGCTTGCTGACACAAGTGCAAAGTCAATATAAAGTAGTTATCACTGGCCCGTCTACATTATATGCTTTGCTCAGCAGTCTGCAAATGGGGTTCCGGACCTTAGCACTGGAAAAACGAACCAGTGAGGTGTGGGAAACGCTTTCTGCAGTCAAAAAAGAATTTGAAAAGTTTGATACAGTATTGCAGGAAGCACAGCAAAATATTCATAAAGTGGGAAGCAGTATCGACAAATTAGTTGGTGTAAGAACGAGAAAAATTTTACTTCGCCTGCAAGAGGTACAGCAGCCGGAAAGTGAGGAAAAAGATCGTGTTTAATATCAGAAAAAAGTTTTCATCTCAGTGGGTACAAGACCATATGATTCCAGCTATGGAATATCATCCGTATTCCACAATATCCCAAAGGGAATTTTGGGAAGAACTGGCACCAGAACTCAAACAGCATTTGATAGATAAAGGAAAAGAATATTTAGGATTTGAATGGAAAGGGGTACCAGCTATCTATTATATGGAATTTTTCCGAAGCGGGGATCGGATGTGCTATGAAGATTTAGCATTCAACAAGAGACTTGCACTTGGATCTTTGGTAATAGCAGAGTGTGTACAAAATGACGATATGTTTCTAGATGATATTATCAATGGAATATGGTCTATTTGCGAAGAATCTAGTTGGGCAGCAAGTGCACATTTACATCATAGTGTGAAAACAAAAGATATTTTGCCCGATGCAATCAATGATTCCATTTTAGATTTATTTGCAATGGAAACGGCACAGCTGTTAGCATTTATTTATTATTTATTGAAAGATAAATTGGACGAGGTGTCGGTACAGATAGCAA
>CALLNG010000534.1 GCA_938005345.1 uncultured Clostridia bacterium | reverse complement strand
GCTTACTGCTTCGGTGTGGGAAATGGGCCGCAGGCAGTGCTGCAAAATGTATTCATTGGAGTCATCTTGACAGCAACTTCTGTCAGCATCAGTGTAGAGACGCTGAAGGAATTGGGAAAACTATCAACGAAAGCTGGAAATGCCATTTTAGGTGCGGCGATTATTGACGATGTATTAGGCATTGTGGCTCTTACGGTGATTATGTCTATGGCGGACAACCAAGTGAATATCGCCATTGTGCTTTTGAAAATACTCGGCTTTTTCGTACTTTCCGGTGCAGTGGGCTATTTGATTTACAGACTGTTTAATAAATGGGTATCAAGAGCGGATCGGGATTTGCGGCGTTTTGTGATTATGGCGTTTGTCATTTGCTTGCTGATGAGCTATGTTGCGGAGAAGTTTTTTGGCGTTGCGGATATCACAGGCGCATTTATAGCCGGGCTGATAATTTCCAGCACAAAACGGACCCAATACATTGCGTCCCGTTTTGAAACATTGTCTTACATATTGCTTTCACCCATATTTTTTGCCAGCATTGGCATTCAGGTGGAATTGCCGCAAATGTCAGTTGCCATTGTCATGTTCACTATTTTATTGACAGTAGTTGCGATTATTACAAAAATTCTTGGGTGCGGTGCAGGAGCACTGATGACCAAATTTACGAAAAGAGAGAGCCTGCAAGTAGGGGTAGGCATGATTTCCCGTGGCGAGGTCGCGTTAATTGTAGCGAATAAAGGGCTTCCGCTGGGATTAATTGATGCGATATATTTTGGACCTATTATCATTATGGTAGTTGTGACCACTATTGTCACGCCGGTGCTGCTGAAGTTGGTGTTCCATTCCAAGAAAGAAGCTGCCCAGCAGGGAGAGGAACCGGTCAAAGATGCGGTTGTGAAAAAATATGAGGGCTCGCTGTTATATGAATTATACCAGCAAGCAGCAGATAAGGATCCAGAGTTGGAAGAACGGTTTGAGGAACTGGCGAAGACAGGGAAAAAAGAGGATAGTCAATAAAATTAAAACCCGCTGTCCATTTCGGGGACAGCGGGTTTTGATATAGAAGAATTTTGTGGAAATGGTACAGATTTTTATGCCTTTTTTGAAACGTTTGTAAAATATTCAGCATGGTTATTGACACGTTCTAGTCCCCATGGTAAACTATAAGTATCTTACATAAAGGGGGCGTTGCTATGCAAAAAAGAAGTATAGCCGTATGTATTATTCTATCCTTCATCACCTGTGGTATTTATGGATTGTATTGGTTTGTTGTCATGACAAATGAGGCCAATACTCTATCAAACCGCGAGGGGGACACGTCAGGCGGTGTGGCGTTGATTCTATCCATTATTACCTGTAACATTTATGGCATTTACTGGGCGTATAAGATGGGAGAAAAGTTGGATCAGGCAAAAGTAAACCGTGGTATGCAGCCAGGAAGTGCTGCAGTTGTATATTTGATTTTGCAGCTGTTTATTCCAATAGTGGGGTATGCTTTGATGCAAAACGATATCAATACGTTAATTGATGCGCAATAATATGAACTGGAAGACAAGAATTATAGAAATAGCAAAAAAAAGTGCCCTAATCTGCTTGGCTGGATTAGGGTATGCTTTTTTTATGCAGTTAACGGGATTTGCGATTCCCTGTCCAATTTATGCGCTGACTGGGTTTTACTGCCCAAGCTGTGGAGTATCCCGAATGTGCCTTTCCCTACTACGGTTTGATTTTTTGGCAGCTGTGCAGGCCAATGCTGTGCTGCTGTTACTGCTT
>CALLNG010000533.1 GCA_938005345.1 uncultured Clostridia bacterium | reverse complement strand
AAACTGAAAAAAGAAAAAGCAAACGCATACAGCGTGAAGGACGCCTGTATGGATTGCCCTGGGAACATAAAAATGCCGTCCCTTTGGGACGGCAATACAATGGGGAACGTACGCAAATACCTCTCATTTCCTGTTGGCCAGAAGCAGTGAAGTTACGGTTAGCGGCAGTACATGTGCCGCCGACCACGGTTTTTCCGTATCGCAGGGGTGATTGCGTGCTTATGGGATCTCATGAGCACCTGCCTGAAAAGAAAGGTTTGATAGCACCCAAATGCGTAACCATCCAATATTCCGAGCAGTGGATTCCCTTATCAGTAAGGTAATCCTATCTGATCTTCTAATATGACGGCCTCATTGGAAAAACATATTTTTTATGCACGCGGTCGTTTATATGCAACATTAGCAGTGCTTTATTGTTCAGGCGCATATAGGTTTCAAATTCCTCACCACTAATACCACTGCAAGGAACGGCGTATTCAATTATATCTACGCCGCATGCAAAAAGATTTGCTTCATAAAATTCCTTGGTATTGATAAGGAATATCATTCTGTTTGCAATACATTTCTCCATGGGAACCTTTGACTACCAGAACTTTGACATTCGGGCAATTCTCAAACACACCTTCTCCCATAGAAACAACAGAGGATGGAATATGAACTTCAGCAAGCTCCTTGCAATTTACAAAAGCATATTCGCCTATTTTCTCCACTGTCTCTGGTAAAGTAATCTTTGTTATCTTGCTATCATTAAACATGACGGGTGAAATTTCCGTGACACCAGGCATAATAATAACTTCCTTAAGATTGGAGCCTGCAAAGCATGCGCGGCCAATTGATTGGATAGTTGCAGGAAGCGTAACCGCCGTTATGCCTGCTAACATAAATGCTGAATCCCCTATGGTTTGGAGGTTTGCTGGCAGACCAGAAAAAGTCATGTTTCCGCATGCGTAGAAGGCAGAATCACCGATATAGGTTATGGTGCTTGGGAAAACAATGTTTAGCACGCTGTCGTTGTTCCAGAACGCGCAATCACCAATGCTTGTTATGCCATCCCTAAATGAGAAAGATGAAGTAACATTTTGGCATGGAAAGGCGACGAGGGTATTTGTTTCCGTGTTATATAGTGCTCCTTGCTCAATCGTAAAAGTTTTGTTGCCTGATGCTACGCTGATCTTTTCCAGGTTGTTCATACCATAAAAAGGATTGCTACCGATGGATGTAACTGTACTCGGTATGGTGATAAATGAGACGGAATACAGGCCAGCAAAAGCCGCGTCACCAATCTCAGTTAATCCCTCCGGAAGGGTGATTTGTGTGAGCGTGCAGGCCCAACCAAAGGCCTCTTTGCCTATCTTGGTTACAAAAGGAGGTACAGAAAAGTCCTTCCCCGTATGCTTTGGGGGATAGCTGAGCAGTGTAGAATCATCTCGCGTGTATAGAACTCCGTCTTCTGTTGAGAAGCATGGATGGGTCTCAGATACCGTAATCGTTTTCAGCGATTCCCAATCAGCAAAGGGATTGCCGTCAATCATTGTGATTGAATCAGGAATATATACATTTGTGACAAGGCTGTTTTTCTCCATCATGGCCAGGGAAGAAACTGAGTATCCATCAATAACCTCAGGTATTGCTACTGTGCTGGTCCATCCATTATATCCTGTGATGCAGGCTTTTCCATTTTCCAAAACGGTGTACGTAAAGTTTGCCGCATCTTGGGCGAATGCACTGATATCGGAGGTTAATACATCAGATTCAAAAACGGCTCTTTCAACAACTTCCTGCATAAAAATTTTTTCGGATTCTGTCACATCATCGTTGACAGAAACATAAATTAAGTTAATAGCCTGATTGTTCTTTATGGTATAGTATTGGATTCTGTAAGCAATGCTATCCGCAGTAGTGTCGCGCTCATGCATACGGATATATTTGGCTTCATTACAAGAGAAAATATCTGTATCCATAATTTCTAGGCCATATGCTGCATATGTTGACGTCCATAGTGAGGTCATATCCAGCAGGCCGCCATCACTCCAAGTTGAAAAGTCCTCAAGCGTGGTACCAGTCATTGTCACCATGACTTCAGAGTTAAAATTATCATCTGGTGATGCCTCAAGATAAAAATTGCCATCGGCAAGTAGTTGGTCCACTTCCGCGGATGTCATTCCCAAAACAGCTAGTGCAGGATCGTCGGCATCCATGCCACGGGTATAAGTAATATAATCTGAAGGTAGAGAAATACTTAATCCGAGCTCATGGAGCAAATAAGTTTTCCAGTTATCGTCAGCTATTGGTTGCTGCTCTTGTTCGGACTGTTCAGCAGTAGCGTTCTGGTTAAAGACATAAGAGACGATGGGGGTCTTTTCAGTATACCAACGCTCGTAGCTGGATTCGGTGCGAACAATATGATTAAGGAAGTCGATGTCTAAAAGATCACGCGCAAACATGGCGACAGGTGCGAATTCACTTTGGGTAAATGTGACAGAAGTTGTCCCCAAATTGTGACGCAGGACTGCGGATATATTCTGGGCTGTTGCCAGAGACCTCACAAAAGGGATAGCCTCGCTAGTCATGTAAAAGCATGCACCGTGATTGTCGTCCAATTCTAGTTCAGCAAAAGTAAGTTCAAATAGGTTGCCATCAATCAAGAATGAAGCGCTTTGAACAATAATGTCTTCGTTGTTTTTTGTTGTGGCAAATACGCGGAGCTCCGGGTAACCGGATGCCTCGGTGTTATTTCCCCAATCTGCAACCAAAAACTCAATGTAGGTGCCATCGGCAATGGTTTTTTCCGCATATTGATAGTAAAGCCATTCCGTGTTCTCGCCATCCAGATATAAAAAGTTTTCTCTTGTCTTGATTTCCGTCAAGTCAATCGATTCAGCGCATGCAATAAAAACAGATCCGAAGAGAAGGCAAATAGTCATCAAAAAGCAAATTGTTTTCTTCATTTAATTTCGTCCTCCAGCTTTCGGTTCTTTTCTTGCAAGGATATTAAAATACTCAAGGATTCAGCTTAAGCAAAAAAGACAAATGATTTATCTAGCTTTTTCTCGCACACTGAAAAAACGGTCAGGAAATTAACCATCTCACTACCACATTTGCAGTTTCAATTTCTTTCTTGCAAATCCGTGCTTTCTCTATTTTCTGCGTTATACTGCTTATTCAGATTTTTTAAGCAAAGAGTAACAATCATCGTAATTAGAGGAGAAATTAGAAAGCTCAGAAAGAAGTAGCCGATAAAGCTACGTCCCTTTTTGCTTGCAATAAATCCAGGAATCAAAGCCCACAAAGCAATGCCTAGCATGAATGACCAATTAATAGACAAGTTAAATGCCTCCATTCAAATT
>CALLNG010000532.1 GCA_938005345.1 uncultured Clostridia bacterium | reverse complement strand
GACGAACTGCGGTCCCCAGCGCCGTAGCTGCGGCTGAGTAGGGGTTGAATCCCCTGCGCAATGCCGGTAAATATGGCAATCACCACCAAAGAGAGGTTGGCAATCACGCCATAGGCCGCCACGCCGACATTGCCCTGCAAACCCATAATGAGCGAGTTAAAGACAATGATAACAATGCCGGAGGACACTTCCGTGACGAGCGAGGGCACGCCGCAGGACAACATGTCAAGACAGCGTTTGGCCTCCGGGCGGTGCGGGACAAGGGTAAACCCATTTCTCCTTGTGAAAAAATGGGAAGAAAGAATCAGCATACCGAGGATAGGCGACAGGCCGGTGGCAAAAGCAGCGCCAAACATACCCATACCGCAGGGAAAAATGAACACCCAGTCCAGTACGACATTGGACAGGCTGCCGATGATCATAGCCGTCATGGAGAGCTGGGGTGCGCCATCGTTACGGACAAAACAGAGCAGCACGTTATTCAGCAAAAAGGCGGGCGCATAGAACATCAAGACCCGCAAATATGTGTTAGACATGGTAAACACTTGTCCGCTGGCGCCAAACCAGGTCAGAATATTATCGGTGAAAAACAAGCCCACTAGGACAAAAAACGCAGCAAAGCCGGCCGTAAGCAGCACAGCATGGGTAAAGGTGCGGTTTGCGGCGCTGGAATCGCCTTGGCTTTTGGCAATGGAATATTTGGTGCCGCCGCCCATACCAATCATCAGCCCGGTGCCATGAATAAAATTATAAATCGGGATCGCCAGGTTCAGCGCTGTTAGGCCGTCTGCGCCCATGCCCTGCGCGACAAAAAAGGTGTCCGCTAAAATATAACAGGACAAGGCAATCATGCCCAAAACGTTGAGAGAAACATATTTGGCAAACTCCCGGAAATAGGATGTGGTGTTCATGTACATTCCTCCTACAGGCAAAGGCCATGCTAGTTAGCATAGTTCTGCCGCCGCCGGAAATACCGGCTTTTATTTAGTTATCTTTAGTTAACTCTATTGCTTGCTTTCCTGTCATGTGCGAAATGGAAAGCTCCAGCATACATAGCGCAGCCCATTCGCGGTCAATGGCGGCCTGCTGGGAAGCAGGATTTTCCCGCGGCGCGTATTTGGCTGCCAGAGCCTGGATTGCCGCGCGCTTTTCCGTTTCTTCTTCCAGCACCCGCACGGTGCCGAACGCGATGACGCTGCGGAAATAGGTGGTATATTCCTGCGGGACAATGCGGTCTTGGTCAATCACACAAAAGGACGCCTTGGGACAGCGCGCAATAGCGTTATGCCCGCTTTTGGCACAGTGGAAATATAGCGCGCCGTCCTGATAGACGTAGCTCAGCGGTACGGCGTAGGGATACCCCCCATCGCCGGACAAGGCCAGAACGCCGCTGGTTCCACGCTGCAAAACGGCGGCGCATTCCGTCTGCGTGAGTGCCTGTTTATATCTTCGCATGGGACGAAACATGGAATTTGCTCCTTTCCAATATCGCTTGCGGCGGTACGCAGAAAAAAAGCGCTGACAAACGTATCTTCATCGGCCTAACGATACGAAATCAACGCATATGCGCTTACCCGGCGGCAAGCAAATTATTTCATTTTGTTTTTCCAGTATTGTACCACATCATGCGACCCTTGTCAAGGGAATTTTTTAAAGCAAACGGGGGGCGCCCCGTTAGAACCCTAACAGGACGCGTCCTCTGACGGCGTATGGACTTTTTTCTGCATGAGTCTGCGGAATAACCGGACGAGTACGCCCACTGCGACCATAGATAAAATCAGTTCTGCGGTAAACTGTGCATAGGCGAGACCATAGAGCGGGAACAGCCAGTTCAGGACAATCAGCGCTGGGATTTCCAGCACCACTTTACGCAAAATAGCGAAAACCAGCGCTTCTTTTCCCATGCCGGAAGCCTGGAACACTGCCACGGCGATAAAGTCCATACACAAAAATGGCAATCCCAAACAGAACCCGCGCAGGAAATGCGTGCCGTAATCCACGATTTCCGGATTTTGCATGAATAAACGCGTCAGCCCGCCTGCAAACAGGAAATAGCAGATGGAAACCGCGGTAATAAAACTCAAAGCAATTTTGATAGTGAATGTCAGTGACCGTTTCATACGCGGAATGTTACCGCTGGCATAGTTGTAGCTAATCAACGGCATAATGCCTTGCGAGAGACCCATGGAAATTTGCATGGGCACCATGTTGATTTTCTGTGTGATCCCCATTGCTGCCACGGCACCCGAGCCGAAAGCGGAGGTGAAGTTGTTGAGCACCGTCATGCCCGTCACGTTGAGTAGGTTTTGAATGGAGGCGGGAACTCCCACGCCGAATACGCCCGCCACGATGGAGCGGCGGGGCCGGAACATCTTGGGATGAATACACACATAAGTATTGCCCCGTTTGACATACAGCAGCACAAAAAAATAAATGCAAGCCACGCAGTTGGACAAAAACGTAGCCAGTCCCGCGCCTTCCGCGCCCATATTAAGCCCCCAGGGTAAGATGAAAATCGGGTCCAAAATGATATTTAAAATACAACCGCTCATGGTGCCCAGGCTGGCATGCAGCGCCGCGCCTTCCGCCCGCACCAAATACGCCATCACCACGTTCAAAATTGCTGGTGCCGCCCCCAAAGAAACGGTCCAAAACATGTATTGCGCAGTGGCCTGCGCAGTGCTGGCATCGGCACCAAGCAGCGAAAGCAGAGGGTTGAGAAACACGGAGCACAGTAGTGAAAACACAATGCCGCACATAATGGAACAGTAAAACCCAAATGCACTGCTGCGGTATACGGTATCATAATCCCGTCTGCCCAACGCGCGGCTCATCATGCTGGAGCTGCCTACGCCAAACAGGTTGTTGATGGCATTGAACGCCAGCAGCACCGGTGCTGCCAAGGCAACTGCTGCGTTTTGAACTGGGTTGTTGAGCATGCCGACAAAATAGGTGTCGGCAAGGTTGTAGAGCACCATGACCAGGGAACTCAAAACCGTGGGGATGGCAAGTGTCATTACGGCTCTAGGGATAGGTAGCTGTTCAAATAGCGCTGTCTTTTTGGTATCTTCCATGTCACTCCGCCTTTCTGGAAATAGAATAACCGGCAGCAATCCGCGCCGGTGGTAAAACCGGCTGAAGGACGTGTCACAGCAGGTTTGGTCCGGGTTTGCTGCGCAAAAAAAGGAACCTACAGTTTCGGCGGCCGGGAAAACGGTCAAAAACTGCAGGTAAAGTCCTGTATCAGTATCGTTGTGCCTACCGCCAAACAGGAGGTGAAGCGGGCGGCACATACAGCTTTTTTATTATAGCACTGTGCAGGGATTATGTCAATAGTTTTTTAAAAT
>CALLNG010000531.1 GCA_938005345.1 uncultured Clostridia bacterium | reverse complement strand
ATTACCTATATGCCGCATTTTATTTCACTGGTTGTAGCATGTGGATTGATTAAAATATTTGTTAGCGATACTGGACTTATTACAACGATTTTAAATGCCATAGGGCTAGTGCCTGCGGAAGATATGCTGGGCGATAAAACAAAGTTTGTTCCTATTTATGTGATTTCCGGTATATGGCAGGAAATTGGCTGGGGATCCATTATCTATATTGCAGCCCTGTCCGGTATCAATCAAGAATTATATGAAGCGGCTTCTATTGACGGTGCAGGAAGGTGGCGGCAATTATTTACCGTAACATTACCAGGAATTATGCCGACGATTGTGATTATGTTAATTCTACGTATGGGTAGCATCATGAATCCCGGCTTCGAAAAGATTATTCTGTTGTATAATCCTTTGACCTATGATACGGCAGACGTCATTTCTAGTTATGTGTATAGGCGCGGACTTTTGGAATCTAATTACAGTTATTCTACCGCAGTAGGACTTTTTAATTCGTTTGCAAATTTTGTGCTTTTAATTACCGCCAATCAAATCAGCAAGCGGGTAAATGAAACGAGTATTTGGTAGGGAGGAGTCATACTATGAATCATATTAAAGAACCATTTAGCCGAAAACTGTTTTTATGGCTGAATGGGGTCGTGTTGCTTTTGATAGCCGTCGTTTGTTTTTATCCTATGGTTTATGTTTTGTTTGCCTCTTTTTCCAGCCCAAATGCGATGGCAGCGCATAGCGGCGCGCTTCTTTGGCCGCTGAAACCGACGCTTGTTGCCTATGAAAATGTTTTAAAAAACAGTTCTATCTGGACTGGATACCTCAATACCATTTTCGTCGTTGTGACAGGCGTGGCTCTGAATTTGGTTATGACAACATTGGCAGCTTTTTTCTTTAGCCGGAAAGGCATTATGCATAGTAAAGCATTGATGCTGGTTGTTATGTTTACCATGTTTTTTTCTGGTGGAATTATCCCTACTTATTTGATGTTAAAAAATATGGGTTTTATTGACAACCTTTTGGTGCTTATTATACCAAGTGCAATAAATACAACCAATATGATTATTATGCGGACTGCATTTTACAGCGTGCCAGACAGTTTGGAGGAATCAGCTAGGATGGATGGAGCTGGAAATTTGACAGTTTTGGTAAAAATTATAATACCGCTTATTTTGCCGACATTCGCAGTAGTAGGTTTATATTATGCAGTGGGGCATTGGAATGCATGGTTTAATGCATCTCTTTATATCAAAGACAGAAATTTATATCCATTGCAGCTGGTCTTGCGGGAAATTCTAATTTTAGGAGAAACAAGTACAATGGATATCGATTCTACGATGGCGGATAAGGCCATGCTTAGTGAAACATTAAAATATGCTGTTATTGTGGTGTCCACAGTACCGATTCTGTGCGTGTATCCATTTATACAAAAGTATTTTGTTAAAGGTGTGATGGTCGGTGCGGTGAAAGAGTGAAGCGCCGGCGGCGAAGATGGTTTGGCAAAACGGTATTTTTTACATGGTAATAGATCGTGCGGCTAAAACGAAGTATAAGGAAGGTGGGTTTCGATGTTTAGAAAAGCAATGGCTGAAATACTGGCTCTATGCATCATAATGACGGGTATTTTTACTTTGGCGGCACAAGTACAGGCGTCTGCTGAAAATATAAGTATTGTGGAAACTGATGAAATGGCGTCAAGTGGAGAAACGGCGGAACAGACAAAAGCTGGAAGTGAAGGAATGGTGTCTGGGACGGACAGTCAACATACAGCTTCGGAGCAGGTAAAGGGCAATAAAGCGTTATTTGAAATGGTAACCTATGGTATTATTCTTGGCGATGAGAATGGCGAATACCATCTAGAAGAACCGGTAGCGCGAAGTGAAGGTGCGGCGGTTATGAACCGATTGAATCGAATTGATATATCGGTCATTGGTTCAGATGCGAAGGTGAAGTTTTCTGACGTGTCCCAAGATGATTGGTTTTTTGCGGATGTGTATTGGGCGCAGGCTATGGGGATTATGAATGGATACCCGGATCTTACTTTCCGCCCGGATGCATATCTAACCTATGAAGAATTTAGCAAAATGTTGATTTGCACATTAGGGTACCAATATGTTGCAGAGGGAAATGGAGGCTATCCGACAGGGTATGTGGCACTGGCACAGCAGCTTGGTATTACAGCCGGTATTGAAATAGGAGCGGAGTTCACCCGGGGGCAAATGGTTGAGATGCTGTATCAGGCATTTGATGTAGATATGGCAGTCAACACCACAGATGGCAATGGGATTTCTGTTGAAAAAGTGGAAGGGCAGACGTTGCGCAATACCTTTGACACCAATGGAGAGTTATGGATCAAAAAGGTTGGCGTTGTCATGGCAAACGCAACCACTTGGCTAAACGCTCCTATTGAGGGGATACGGGACAACGAAGTACAAATAGATGGTTTTATATATGATGTAGGGGACACCGATATTGCACAATGTCTAGGGGCAGAGGTGGAATTTTATTGTTTTGTAGATAAAGAAGATAATTTCCGCATACAAAGCTACCGGTTGACCAAAAACAATTCAGTAACAGAAATACCGGCTAGAGAAATTGTGCAGGCAGAAAAGGGGATGATTACCTACTTTGATGGAGAAAAAAGACAAAGAGCCGTCTACGATACAAATGCGATATTCGTGAAAAATGGCCGGGTACTGCTTAATAGCAATGAGACGGATTTACTGCCTTCTAATGGATTCGTCCAAATGAAGGATAACAATGGTGACGATGCAGCAGATGTCATCTTTATAAACGAATATCAGAGTTTTGTGGTAGACCGTGTTTCCGGTAATACTATTTATTGGAGAGATGGACAGCAATTGAATGGAAAAAAATTCTTGCATTTTGATGAAACTGATCAATATTTAACTTTTGAGATACGAAAGAAAAATGGTGAAAGGGTGGAATTGGCAGATATTCAAAGCGGGAATGTAGTATCTGTTTTTCCAAGTGAAGATGAACAGGTGTTTGAACTGGTCGTTTCAGACCAGCGTATAGAAGGCACGCTGGAATCCATCAATGATGATGAGGTTATGATTGATGGTATGCCTTACCAACTGGCAGATGGAATAGAAATTGCGTTGGCGCCAGGCGATTCTGTAACAGCGTATCAGGACTATATGGATAAAATTGTCTATCTGGACGAAGGCGTATCGCAGCGCAGATTATATGGGTATGTGGCCCAGATAGAGGCGAATAGCGCGATGATGAGCAATATCTATGTACAGATAGTTACACCGGGAGATTTTAAAGAAAAAGAGATTATCAATGACGATGATGCATTTAACGTTACCATAACAAAAAAATTAGTGGG
>CALLNG010000530.1 GCA_938005345.1 uncultured Clostridia bacterium | reverse complement strand
AAGCAACGGTGATATGGATAAAGCAATTGAATTTTTGCGTGAAAAAGGACTGGCTGCAGCAGCAAAAAAAGCGGGCCGAATTGCAGCAGAAGGGTTAGTAGAATCCTATATTTCTGCTGACGGCAAGGTAGGAGCTTTGCTTGAGGTGAACAGCGAAACCGATTTTGTTGCGAAAAATGCAGAATTTAAACAATTTGTCTCTACAGTTGTCCAAATTGTTGCAGAAAAAAATCCGGCTGATATGGACGCACTGATGAATGAAACCTATATGGGTTCTGATTTAACGGTAGCTGAAACCTTACGCGAAAAAATTCTGACCATTGGAGAAAATTTGAATATTAGACGTTTTGCACGGTATGAAGGTCCTGTTTCAGCCTACATTCATGGTGGCGGACGTATTGGCGTACTGGTTTTGTTTGATGCGGATGATGCAGTTACAAGCAAACCAGAATTTGCTGAATTAGCAAAAGATGTTGCGATGCAGGTTGCGGCGGCAATGCCAAGCTATTTAGACCGTGACAGCGTTCCCGCTAATGTTTTGGCAAAAGAAAAAGAAATTTTGTCTATTCAGGCACGCAATGAAGGAAAACCGGAAAATATTATTGAAAAAATGGTTAACGGCCGTATCAATAAATTCTACACAGAAAATTGTCTGGTGGATCAAGTATTTGTTAAAGATCCTGATTTTACCATTACCAAATTATTAGAAGCTAAAGGCAAAGATCTGGGCGGCTCTATCAAAATTAAAGCATTTACCCGTTTTGAAAAAGGAGAAGGCCTGGAAAAGAAAGAAGAAGATTTTGCTGCCGAAATCGCAAAAATGACGCAGCAATAATCTATAAAACAGCAAACTATTCACTGGACTCAATAGGTATCCCCTATTGAGCCCAGTTTTTTATTTAATTCTTTTGAAACTTTTTTGTTTAAGCGTCTCACATTTCTTATTTCTTAGCATACCCTAATATTAAAAGCAATCCGAAAAAGGAGGCAACCGCACTATGCCGATTTCATCAGAACCTGTTTTATCAGAAACGTTGGAAGAACAGTTAACGCTTCTTGACCGTTCACAAATGCTGATATTACTTATTATTGTCTCTATTTCTCTCTCCTACTACACAATCGGTATCCAAAAATCGCAAATAGGCTGTCTGCTAAAACATGCTAATGCCAAAGCTTGCACTGATTTTCCAGACACATTTCCAATCCGACTGTTGTCTAGCCTACTAGTACTTATTTCTCTTTTCTATTTTTATATGATGTCCGATCAAGAATTATGTAGGGCACAAAACTCCTGTATCCAAATGCGGTCCGCTAGTTATAACCATACTGCTAGCCTTCTTGTCCTCATTGCCGCCATCATTCGCACAGTGGATTTGCTTGTTGTTTGGAAAGAAGAACGCAACTCTCCCGGTAGCGCTACAAAAAAATTCGACAAAATAAAACAAAATTAACCCATTGCATTTTTTATATAAATATGTTATGATATGTATGTAGGTTTGATTGATCTACAACTCTATATGTATCAGCCCTTGCTAATTTTAGCAAGGGCTCTTTTTTTACACAACACCGCTATGTTATAAAACAACGGGTTCTACGCGCTAGTATTCTTTGAAAAGATCATATAAACCAATAGAGATTAGTTTTTCACAAAAGCAACAGTATTTTTTCAAACAATAACAGCATTACAAAAAACAGATTTTACCTATGGAATTGTTGAATCAAATTCCATTTTTCTGCCCTTGTCATCTGTTTTAATTGATACTCCCTCCGCAGTGCAGAAGATTTATCGTGCCAGCATTCATAATAAACCAAATTTACGGGACATCTTGATTTGGTATATTTTGCACCTTTGCCCGCATTATGAGCCGCTACCCTTTTTTGTAAATTGACTGTCCAACCAGTATACAAGGTGCCGTCCGCGCAATGTAAAATATATACATAGTGCTGTGGTAATTTATTTGGCCCGGATTTCAAATTGAAGTTCTCCTTTTTTCCCTTTTGTTTCAACGCAAACGCGGTATATGTTTTTTCCCCAGCTTTTTTGTAACTGCGTATCCGTAATTTCTTTTTTCTCCATTGTAATTTGTACTGGCTCCCCTATGATTTGCATCACAGCATCCCCAATATACACTTGTCCTTCTTGTACGAATGGCCGTTGTGACGTCATAAAATGAAATCTTAACATTCCTTCCCGTTCACAGTCAAATATATCTATTATTCGTACCAAACGTAGTTTGCGGTCCAAGAGAAAGGTTCGTTTCCAACTATGAATTCCCGCTTCTTTTCCATAGGCACCGCCTATTTCTATGGTCATTTGACTTCTTCCATCTTTCCATTCGTGTCGAGCTTGTTGTGCACCATATTTGTCCCCTGCTTTTTGTTCAAAATTATTGATTTGCGGTACATTATGGTATGCGCTGCGCATAGTCCATATTTCATATCGTTGTGATGAAAAGGTCTTTCTAGTATAGGTCTCTACTCCAATATCAATAAAAATAGGTTTTTTATCCTGAAACAATATAAAATTACCAATATCATTATGATTATGACTTTCTCCATTGTGTCCACCCTTGGCCATCATTTGGAATCCTTTTCCGCGAGTGTCTGAGGCTCGTGCTATCATGATTTGCGCATCATCAAGCCATACGTCCTGTTCCACATGTGGCTGCTGTTGAAAATGTTTCATTTCATCATAACACTGTATTTCTCCTAATACTCGGCTCATTCCATACCATCTAGCATAATAAATCGGCGTTTGAAGCAACCGTTTCATTTCCGCCCCTTCTGCCATCATTTCTGTATCCCCTATAGACTTTCCATACCGGAAGATACGCGCTGGTTCTGTATCACAATAACAAGGTGCATCCGCAAAATTCATATAATAGTTGTCGCTAATTCTGGCATTACAAATAAAATGGCCCATTTGTTTCAATTTTTCGTCCTGCAGCGGCACTTGGTTACCAGTTGCATTAGAAATAACCTCTAGCGCGTCCATTAATGCCCCTACCGCACGGTACCAATAATTTGGCCCCTCTGTACAGGCGCCATCTTCTCCATAAGTATTCATGAAAATATCCAATGTTTCAATGGCCTTGTTTACTGCTGCTGCGCGCCATTGGTCATTTGAACAGGCTAATGTAAAAGCATATAAGATATTGCTGACACACCATGGCGCCC
>CALLNG010000529.1 GCA_938005345.1 uncultured Clostridia bacterium | reverse complement strand
TCTTTTCAGCGAGTGCTTTTGCTTTCACTTCGTTGATTTTCTTTTCTGCTTCCAGCAGACGCAAAAACTCTTTTTGAATATCAATGCCAAAATCTCCATAACCAGGGCTATACCGCCAGGTAATACCGTTGCCTTCCCTCTCTGCAACTATTCGTATTTCCTCTTCCACCTCGTCGCAAACGGCTTCTATTGCCGTAGTTGCGCAGCTGTCTAAAATGAGGCTTTTAGACATCTGTTTATATTCATAGAGCCGGATTTCCTTTTCTCCCGCGCTGCCCACCGTAGCCGCCATAAGTACGCATTCGCGGCATCCGCTCAGATGCCGCGCAATATCCTCGCCGCACATCACAACCTGGCTGCCACCCAGCCGGACTGCCTGCTCTTCCTGTGTCAGCGGGAACCGCCGATAAATCCAGCGAGGCGCGATAAGCTCTAAAGTCCGCTGCATACATTCCTCCACCAACTGGTCCATCTCCGGTGCTAGGGGCTGTCCGCGGTAGCCCAAATAGCGCAGCACTTCCTGTTTATTTAACTGAATGTTCATTTTCGTTTACCGCCAATAATATATTTTGTAGGTACATACTAATTTTGCGGGCCACAAGCGGGTTATTCATGGTATAAATATGAATCCCGCGTACACCATTCGCAATCAAATCCACAATTTGTTCCAGTGCATAGATGATACCCGCTTCCCTCACTGCCGCAGGGTCATCTCCATATTTTTCTATCATTGTGAGGTATTTCTCTGGAATTTGTGCGCCGCACAACGTTGCCATACGCTGTACCTGGTTTTTGTTGACCATTGGCATAATTCCTGCTGTAACAGGTACATGAATTCCCTTTGCCAATATTTTATCATAAAACGAATAGAAGTGGTCGTTGTTAAAAAACAATTGGGTAATCAGATGATCCACGCCGCAGTCTACTTTCTCTTTAAGATATGTAATATCCTGCTCCAAACTTTCACATTCCGTATGTTTTTCCGGATAACATGCCGCCGCAATATCAAAGTCCGTCGTCTGCTTAATGTATTGGATTAAGTCCGCCGCATGGGCAAAATCACTGTTTAGCGTTTCCCCTTCTGGAATATCGCCGCGCAGCGCTAAAATATTTTGGATGCCGCCGACCTGCAAGTTTTGTAAAATAGCATCAATATCTTGTTTTCGTGACCCTACACACGTTAGATGCGCCAAAGGCTC
>CALLNG010000528.1 GCA_938005345.1 uncultured Clostridia bacterium | reverse complement strand
ATGATGGCATTCTGATGGATCCACCCTCCTATGGGCGTGGGCCAAACGGAGAAGTTTGGAAACTGGAACAGGAAATCTATGGACTGTTGCAGCAATGCATGCAGATTTTAAGCGATAATCCGTTATTTTTCCTTGTCAATTCTTATACAACAGGATTTTCGCCCAGTGTGGTTTCCAATATGATGGCACTGACCATTTCCAAAAAGTTCGGTGGAACGACAGTGGCGGAAGAAATAGGGTTGCCGATTGGAAAAACAGGACTGGTATTGCCATGTGGAGCGACGGCACGCTGGTCCAGCAAGCAGTTAACAAAAGGATGAGAAAAATGATACAGATACAGGATTTGACTTATCGCTATGATAGCAATCAATTAGATTTGGCGCTGAATCATGTGACATTGGATATCCACGAAGGGGAGTTTACCGTTATTTTAGGTCATAATGGTTCTGGAAAATCCACAATTGCCAAGCACTTAAATGCGATTTTGCTTCCATCAGGAGGAAAGGTATTGGTCGATGGTATGGATACAGCTGACGAAGCGTTGCTATATGAGCTGCGGCAAAAAGTGGGCATGGTCTTCCAAAATCCCGATAATCAGATAGTAGCGACCATTGTGGAGGAAGATGCGGCATTTGGACCGGAAAATTTGGGTGTTCCGCCGGAGGAGATTCGCCGGCGCGTGGATTTTGCCTTGAAAGCAGTTGGCATGTATGAGAAACGGGGCGAAGCGCCGCACAATCTTTCTGGCGGTCAGAAACAGCGTATAGCAATAGCGGGTATTATAGCCATGATGCCGCGGTATTTGGTACTGGATGAGCCGACTGCCATGCTGGATCCAAAAGGGCGGCGGGAAGTAATGAAAACGTTGCAGTTTCTCAATCGCGAGCATGGAATGACAATTGTCCTCATTACCCACTATATGGAAGAAGCAGCACAGGCGGACCGGGTCATTGTGATGGACCATGGACAAGTTATCATAGATGATGTGCCGGAGATGACATTTGCCAATGTGGCGCTGCTTAAAAGTGTAGGACTGGACGTACCACAGGTGACAGATCTAATGTTTGAGCTGCGACGGAGCGGTATTTATTTGCGGCATGATTTGCTAACGGTCGACAGTTGTGTGGAGGAACTGGAAAAAAGGTTAAAGGAAAACAACATATGATGGGGTGTGACAAAACATGGAAATAAAAGCGGAACAGCTGGGATTTACGTATATGGCTGGAACTCCGATGGAGAAGGCGGCAATTCATGATGTAAACCTGGAAATCAAAAGCGGCAGTTTTGTGGGCATCATTGGGCATACTGGTTCTGGGAAATCCACCTTAATTCAACATTTTAATGGTTTAATGAAGCCAACCCAAGGCAGGCTTTTGATAGACGGCGTTGATATCATGGAACACAAGACATCTCTTCGTGAATTGCGTTTTAAGGTAGGAATGGTCTTTCAATATCCAGAGCATCAGCTATTTGACGAAACAGTCTATGATGATATTGCGTTTGGGCCTAAAAATATGAAATTGGAACAGGCAGAAATTGAAGAACGCGTGTTGGAAGCGGCACAAGCAGTGAAGGTAGAGTCAGAATGGATGAAAAAATCGCCGTTTGAATTGTCGGGCGGACAGAAACGCCGTGTTGCGATTGCGGGTGTGTTAGCTATGCGGCCGGAAGTGTTGATTTTGGA
>CALLNG010000527.1 GCA_938005345.1 uncultured Clostridia bacterium | reverse complement strand
TGAAGGTGAAGAAGTTCCTGAACAACGTGATGCAGGAGACGCTGGAGCCCATCCGCACCCGCCGCCAGGAGCTGGCCAGAGACCCCGACGCCATCATGGAGATCCTGCGCGCCGGCAGCGAGACCGCCAAGGCCGCAGCGGCCCAGACGCTGGACAAGATGAAGCACGCCATGATGATCGACTATTTCGCATAATTCGCATAATCAGTGAGACCCCGCACCACGCGGTACTATAATTTAGGAGGCAACTAAGATGAAAGACACTACCACTATCCCCTACAAGATCTACCTCAGCGAGGACGAGCTGCCTCGGAACTGGTACAACGTGCGTGCGGATATGACCAACAAGCCCGCGCCGCTGCTGAACCCCGGCACGCTCCAGCCCATGACGGCGGAGGAGCTGGGCCATGTGTTCTGTGACGAGCTGGTGAAGCAGGAGCTGGACGACACCACCGCCTACATCCCCATCCCTCAGGAGATCCGTGACTTCTACAAGATGTACCGTCCGTCTCCGCTGGTGCGGGCCTACTGCCTGGAGGAGAAGCTGGACACCCCCGCCCACATCTACTACAAGTTTGAGGGCAACAACACCTCGGGCAGCCACAAGCTGAACTCCGCCATCGCCCAGGTGTACTACGCCAAAAAGCAGGGCCTTAAGGGCGTCACCACCGAGACCGGCGCCGGCCAGTGGGGCACGGCCCTGTCCATGGCTTGCGCATACCTGGGTCTGGACTGCAAGGTGTATATGGTCAAGGTTTCCTATGAGCAGAAACCCTTCCGCCGGGAGGTCATGCGTACCTACGGCGCCTCCGTCACCCCTTCCCCCTCCATGGAAACGGAAGTGGGCCGCAAGATCCTGGCAGAGCACCCCGGCACCACGGGCAGCCTGGGCTGCGCCATCTCCGAGGCCGTGGAGGCGGCCACCCATACCCCCGGCTACCGCTACGTGCTGGGCAGCGTGCTGAACCAGGTGCTGCTGCATCAGTCCATCATCGGCCTGGAGACCAAGGCCGCCCTGGACAAGTACGGCGTTGTCCCGGATATCATCATCGGCTGCGCCGGCGGCGGCTCCAACCTGGGCGGGCTCATCGCCCCCTTCATGGGCCAGAAAATCAAGGGCGAGCGGGATTACCGCATCATCGCCGTGGAGCCCGCTTCCTGCCCCAGCTTTACCCGCGGACGCTTTGCCTATGACTTCTGCGACACGGGCATGGTTTGCCCCCTGGCCAAGATGTACACCCTGGGCAGCGGCTTCATTCCCGCCCCCAACCACGCCGGCGGCCTGCGCTACCACGGCATGAGCTCCACCCTGTCCCAGCTCTACGCCGACGGGCTCATGGAGGCACGCGCCGTAAAGCAGACCGACGTGTTCGAGGCCGCGGAGTACTTTGCCCGGGTGGAGGGCATCCTCCCCGCCCCGGAGAGCGCCCACGCCATCCGCGCCGCCATGGACGAAGCCCTCAAATGCAAGGAAACCGGCGAAGCCAAAACCATTGTCTTTGGCCTTACCGGTACCGGTTATTTCGATATGGTTGCCTACGAGAAATTCCACGATGGGAAAATGGATAACTACATCCCCACCGATGCGGAACTGGAGGCCTCCCTGGCCAAGCTCCCCCGGGTGGAGTAATCCCTCCCCGCGCCGCCGCGTCCTCCTCCTTCGCGGCGGCGCGGTTTTTTTGTCCCGGCGGCGGGCGCGTTTTTGGCGCAGCATTCCATCTTTGATAAAGTGGCGGCAGGCCGCCCCGACCAAGCAGACCTGGAAAAGATAGCGGCGTTTGCGCAGCGGGCAGCGGTGCTGGTGGAACGTTTGCCAGAGGGCGCGGCGCCCACCGTACAGGTGCCGGGTAACCGCCCGTACCGCACTCCCTCGTCCGTGCCGCTCAAACCCAGCGCGGGACGCAGCTGCACCAAATGCGGCGCGTGCGTCCAGTGGTGTCCCACCGGCTCCATTCCGGCTGATGACCCCGCGCATACCAATGCCAAAACCTGTATTTCCTGCGGCGCCTGCATCTACCATTGCCCAAATGGCGCGCGAGCGTTCGGCGGAGCAGCCTACCTGGCGGCGGCAGCCGTGTTTGCGCAGAAAAATAGCAAACGCCTGGAGCCGGAAACCTTTTTCTGTGCGCAGTAGCGGAAAGCAAGAGAGATCGACACATAGGAGGAAAACCCGATGCAACAGGATTATTTGATTCAAAAAAAGCCGTTGCCCGCACTGCTGCTCTTTTCGCTGCCCATCATGCTGGGCAACCTCTTTCAGCAGACCTATACCATGGCGGATTCCGCGATTGTGGGCCGTTTTGTGGGAGAACAGGCACTGGCGGCGGTGGGCGCGTCCTATGCGCTGACCAACATTTTTATTTGTGTCGCCATCGGCGGCGGCATGGGCGCGTCTGTCATGGTGAGCCGCTATTTCGGCGCAAAGCAGTATACGCAAATGAAACAGGCAGTGTTCACCGCGCTGGTGTCGTTTTTGGCGGTTAGCCTGGCGTTGGGTGGCGTGGGGCTGGCGCTAAGCCGCTGGATTTTGGTGCTGCTGCGTACGCCGGCGGATATTTTGGACCAGTCCGTGACGTATTTGAACATCTATTTTTTGGGCTTGCCCTTTTTGTTTTTGTACAACGTGCTGTCCGCCATGTTCAACGCCCTGGGCAAATCCCGCATCCCGCTATATTTTTTGATTTTTTCTTCGCTGTTTAACATCGTGCTGGACCTGTTGCTGGTGACGCGGTTTGATATGGGCGTGGCGGGTGCTGCCTGGGCGACACTCCTGGCACAGGGGATCTCCGCCGTGCTGTCGTTTTTCGTGTTCCTGCGGGTGATACGCGGCCTGGCAAGCGGACGGGCAAAGGTGTTTGACCGCGCGGAACTCTCCGCTATGACCCGTATTGCGCTGCCTTCGATTTTGCAGCAGTCCACTGTATCCATCGGTATGATGCTGGTGCAGTCGGTGGTCAACGGGTTCGGCTCCCAGGCGTTGGCGGGATTTTCCGCTGCCATGCGCATTGAATCGCTTTGCATTGTCCCCATGGCCGCGATTGGCAACGCGATGAGCTCCTATACGGCGCAAAACATCGGTGCAGGCAAACCGGAGCGCGTTCCGCAAGGCTACCATGTCACCACTGTCATGGTGCTGGTGAGCGGGCTAGTGATTTGTCTGCTGCTAGAGTGCTTTCCCCATACGCTCATTGCGCTGTTTCTCGGCGAGGAGGCAACCCCTGTTGCCGCCAGCACAGGCAAGGGATACTTGACGTTCATGGGTTGGTTTTTCTGTTTGATTGGCTTCAAAATGTCAGTGGACGGCCTGCTGCGCGGTGCGGGAGATATGAAAATGTTTACCATAGCTAACTTAGCGAACTTGTCCCTCCGTGTGCTGCTGGCCATGACTTTGGCGCCGCGGTTCGGCATCGCCATGGTGTGGGTCGCGGTTCCGGTTGGCTGGTTGGTCAACTGGGCCATCTCCTATGCCCAGTACCGTACGGGAAAATGGAAACAAATTTACCGCGCCAAAGAGGAGCCGGCAAACCCGCAGGCGTGAGAGGAGGAAGCGCACCATGCAAATGCCAAACCGTGCCAAACTGGCCTACACCGCGCCTTGGATGGCGCTGGGCGCCAATTTGCTATTTCCTGTTTGTTTTGTGCTGGGTGGGCTGTTTGGTTATCAATTTGCCCTGCGCGGGGAAGCGGTGTTTGTGACGCTGCTCGCGGCCGCCTGCATGTGCCTAGCGGCTGTTTTTTGTGGCCTGGGCGTACAGCCTCTCCCTTCCCACGCACGCAAAGCGGCCTGGCTGCTCTTACCGGCAGCGGTTTTGGATACACTGCTGCTATGGCTCTTTGGCAGCTGGGAATTTGCCCCCGCCGTCACACTGGTTTGCTGCGTCGGCGCGGCGGTCTGCTGGGTCAAGGCCGTGCGGCCTTTTGCAGGGAAAGTGGTGTGCACGCTGGCTTGTAGCCTGTTTTTTGCGGCTTTTGTCCCGCTGACAATGATGGGGATCGTATTTGGCGGGATTGGTCAAAATACGGTGGTGCGCACCGTACCTTCGCCGCAGGGGACGTTTGTTGCCCGGATTGTGGACAGCGACCAGGGAGCACTGGGCGGGGATACATTGGTTGAGGTGCAGCAAAGCGGTAAATCCCTAGACATGGGAATTGGAGTTTTCACCCCGGCTTGGGTGCGCGTTTATGCCGGGGAATGGGGAGAATTTCAAAACATGCAGCTTGCCTGGGCGGATGAGCAGACGCTGGTGATTGACGGACAGGCGTATCCCATGGGGTAAGACCGTACGGATAGCGTACGCGCACCGATCTGTCTTCCGCATTCTTTATTTGGGCCGTTTGGTCCTTTTTTTCACTGCCGGACTGCGGTCCGGCCTTTTTTGTGCGTAGATATTCTAACGTTGCCAGTCCGGGAACCCAGCAGGGTTTGTTCCTAGTTTGATGGATTTCTTCTGCCGTCCGGTTGTTTTCTGCACTTTTCCTACCGCCGCACTGTTCTTTCCTTCCTTTGATTGCTTTTTTACCTGCCTTTCCTTTTCACTTCCATCCACCATGTGACCGCCCCATCTTTTTTTATTTCGCCTACCTTTGGACGAGCGGTCAAACAGCGTTCCCCACTTTACAAACATTTTTCAGTGTGGTATAATAAAACCGTTGCGCACGCAACGGTAAGGAGTGAATCGCAATGCCAGGATGGATGAAGACCATCAACCAAATTGCCCGCTGCGCCGAGCAGTACCGGGTGGAGCAGCTTGCGCCGCTGGGGCTGGGCGGCTGCCAGTACAGCTATATCTTGCACGTGTGCCGCCGGCCCGGTATTTCCCAAGAAGAGCTCGCGCGGCAAATTTGTATTCATAAAAGCAACGTTGCCCGCCAGCTTGCCCAGTTGGAGGAAAGCGGGTTTATCTACCGCGAGCCGGATCCGGCAGACCGCCGCCGCACCGCGGTATATCCCACGGAAAAAGCCAAAGCCGCCTATCCAAAGGTGCGGCAGGTGCTGGGCGCGTGGAGCCGCTATGTCACAGGCGGCCTGAGCAGTCAGGAAAAAGAGTTGCTGTTTCACCTGCTGGAAAACATGAAGCAGCGGGCCGCCTTGTATTTGGAGA
>CALLNG010000526.1 GCA_938005345.1 uncultured Clostridia bacterium | reverse complement strand
AGCCATATTGGCGGCGTAGTAGGTCAAAACGCCGGTACTGTGGTGAACTGCCAAAATGCCGGTACCGTCACCGGAGTGGACAGCGGTTCGGAAGAATCTGTTTTAGTAGGTGGTATCACGGGATATAACGAAGCGGCTGGTATCATCCAAAATTGTTCCCATATTGGGACGGTTAGTGGCAATTTGACAGTCGGCGGCGTGGCGGGTGCAAACGATGGTATGCTGGAGAGGTGCTACCATAGCGGTGCAGTCAGCGGCAGCGAAAGTGTCGGCGGCGTAGTGGGCCGAAATGAAAATACCATCACTAACAGCTGGCACAGCGGATCTGTTTCCAGTATTTATTGTAATTTTGCGGGCGGTGTTGCCGGACGCCACCAAAGCGGAACGCTGTCAAACTGCTATAATACCGGCACGGTTACTGCTATGTATAATACCGGCGGTGTTGTGGGATACGTTGATGCAGCCGGAATCGTAGAAAACTGCTATAATACTGGTGTTGTTACTAGGAGCAGTGGAGGGACAATCGGCGGCGGAGGAGGAGGAAGGCCTCCCCTTGGTGGACTTGTGACCGGCGGCGTAGTTGGCTGGAGCGAAGGCGTTATGTCTAGCTGTTATTATATGGAAGATACGGCGAGAGTTGGGATCGGAAGCGAGGGATTAGCGGGAAGCGACGTCGCAGGGAGCGCGGAAGTACGGGGCGCGGCGGCGTTTGCAGACCCATCCTCCTTTGCCGGCTGGGATCTTGAAACCGTTTGGCACATGCATGATTTGCTGGGACGGCCGGTTTTGACAGACAATCCGGAGGACATGATGGAAATCGGCAGCCTGGCAGAATTAGAAACGTTCCGCGACAACGTCAACGGCGGCGAAGAATATCGTGGCGTGACCGTCCTGCTAACGGCAGATATCGGCCTGGGCGACAGCGAAGATAATCAGTGGACGCCCATTGGCGCATGGAATGCGTTGTTTTTAGGGACGTTTGACGGCAAAGGACATACGGTATCTGGGCTATATATCAACAAACCGTACAACGGAGACTATATTGGACTATTTGGATACACTAAGGGGACAATTCAGAATTTAAAGGTAGAAGGCGTAGTGAAAGGATCCGTCTATGTTGGTGGTATTGCGGGAAGAGCTGAAGCACCGCTGACCAACTGCCATTTTTCCGGTACGGTTATTGGGGAATCTGCCGTTGGCGGTATTGCAGGGGATAATATTAGAGGTACAGTGAGCAGTTGTACGCATACTGGTACGGTGAGCGGTTCAAATAGCGTTGGCGGAGTGGTAGGAAGAAACCATATCAGAGGAACAGTCACGCGCTGTTCCCATTCCGGCAATGTGACAGGAGGAAGTGAAGACATAGCTGGCGGCGTAGTTGGCTGGAATGATGGAACAGTGTCCAATAGCTACAATACCGGCATGGTCAGTGGGGAAGAGTATGTCGGTGGTGTAGCGGGGAGAAATTTCGGGGACGTTGTATTTAGCTATAATACTGGCGGTGTTTCCGGGCATCAGTATGTTGGCGGTTTGACGGGTATTAATCATGGAGAAACGTCATATTCATACAATACTGGCCAAGTGATAGGAAGTGGGACTGTAGGTGGAATAGTGGGTGAAAATAATACTACGGTTCAGGAGTGCTATAATATTGGTAAGGTGAGCGGCAGCCAATATGTTGGAGCCATAGCCGGGACTAGCTGGGGGATGGATCCGTTAGTTGCCGAATGTTACTACCTCACAGGGACAGCAGCAGGCGGTGTAGACGGAACGGATAAAGAGAGAGAGACAACGGCGCTCAGCCAAGAGGAGTTTGCCAATCCAGAGTCGTTTTCATACTGGGCGTTTGAACTTCTTTGGACGATGAGCGACTCCCTTGGACGGCCGGTGCTCCTTGCCATTCCAGAACGCGGTGCAGCAGAGACGGTGACCATATCCACACGTTCGGAGCTAGAAGCGCTGCGCGACAGGGTCAATAACGGAGAGGACTTCTATGATGTGATCATTATGCTGGAAGAGGATATTGACCTGGAAGGGGGCAAAGACAACCCGTGGACACCGATTGGAACAGGGGAAGAACGGCCTTTTGCAGGCACTTTTGATGGAAATGGGCATCACCTAAAAGGCCTATATATTGATCAGCCTGGGCAAAAATACCTGGGGCTATTTGGCGTGAATAGCGGAGTAATCCGGAATCTTAACGTAGAAGGAAGTGTGAGCGGTGCGGAAGATAGCGGCGGCATAGCAGGAAAAAATAGCGGAACCGTGATGGATTGCTGCTTTTCTGGAAGCGTCCATGGCAATCAAAAAACGGGAGGCATCGTTGGTGAGAATTTTTATGGGCATGTTTTATATTGCAGCAGTGATGCTGTGGTCGGCGGTGACGAAAGCACAGGGGGGATTGTCGGAGAAGATTCTATGGGAAACATAATCGGCTGTATCCATAATGGTGATATAGGAGGGCAGCATGATGTAGGCGGCATAGTTGGATATACCAGAGGAAACATACGTTGCAGCTATCATAGCGGCTCTATCGTTGGTGGTAATGCCATTGGCGGTGTGGCGGGCAGCAGTAGTAATGGAAATATTAACGAATGCTACAATACCGGGATAGTTCAAGGGGATACCATGGTTGGCGGCGTTGTGGGGATCAATTTTTCTAGCCGACTAAAACACTGTTATAATACCGGGCAGATTACAGGGAATGAAAGCGTTGGCGGTATAGCAGGAGAAATGCAATTTGGCGGGATGACGGACTGTTATTACCTTGTAGGTACGGCCGAAGGAGGTATTGCGGGCAATGATGTAGAAGAGCAGGCGAAGGGACTGGATGCCGCAGCATTTGCGCAGCAGGATAGCTTTGCCGGCTGGGATTTTGAGACTGTCTGGAAAATGGAAGCGCTATTAGGCCGGCCAGTGCTCCTTGTGGTTCCGGAAAATGGCATAAGTATAGGTGAAAAGACTATTACCACTGTGTACGGCACGGAAAAAATACAGAATCTAACGGCTTTAGTAGCCGAATTTTCACCGGAGCGCCAGTTTACCTACACCATCTTGGATGGTAACGGTACCCTGGGCGCGTCCGTCAGCGGCGAGAGTTTAACGATCCCCAGTACGGCTCCGGCGGGCAAGTATTCCTTGACGGTACGGGTAGTGGAACAATCGCCGCAGGAGGATACAGGTGCGACGGATGTGACCTTTATCCTAGGGGTGATTGTGGAAAAAGCAGACCCTGACGTGACTCCGCCAAAAGCCAATACGCTCACCTACACAGGAAAAGTGCAGGAGCTGGTGACGGCAGGCAGCGCAATAGGCGGCACCATGCAATACTCCCTAGATGGGGAAACCTATTCCACAACGGTTCCAACCGCTTCGGCGGCGAACACCTATACCGTATTTTATAAGGTTGTGGGCGACAGCAACCATAACGATACCGAACCGCAAAGAATCACCGCGGTAATATCTGCACAAACCACAGGTGGAATTGGCGGCGGTGGTGGAGGCGGCGGTGGAAGCCGCCCGAGCGGAGGCGGTGGCGGCGGAGTTGGCGGCGGCGCAATCGCGCCAACCCCAACGCCAACCCCAGCAAATCCAGGGCAAACGCCGGGATCACAGCAGCAAAACGAGGGACAATTTATAGACGTTGCACCGGAGACGTGGTACTATGCACCAATTCAATATATGGCGGAGCGGCAGTTAATGACGGGTGTGAGTGAAACAGAATTTGCCCCTGATGCGGATGTAACGCGCGGCATGTTTGTGACGGTGCTGTACCGGATGGAAAATGAGCCGCAAGCCCAAGCAGGTTCTGCCTTTGCAGACGTTCCAGCGGACGCCTATTATGCGCAAGCGGTTGCGTGGGCAAGCGAACATGGCATTGTGACTGGTGTTTCCGCAGAGCAGTTTGTGCCGGAGGAAAACATCACGCGGGAGCAAATGGCAGCGATTCTTTGCCGGTACGCAGCTTACAAAGGGCAAGATACGGCGGCGAGCGGCGGGTTGCCTTTTGCGGACGCGGGAAGCATATCGGGCTATGCGCAGGACGCGGTACGCTGGGCAGCAGAGCAGGGGATTTTGCAGGGCAATGCGGACAACACGTTTGCCCCGGCAGCCAACGCGACTAGAGCGGAAGCGGCGGCCGTGTTCCAGAGATTGGCAGAACAGTTGCAGGAAAGAGAGTGAAATAAGTTGTAGGTTGATGAAATAATTTGACAGGTATCTGGACAAAGTATGGAAGAGACAAAACAGTTGGAAAGGCAGACGGATGCATATGGGTAAAACGGCTTTGGTACTGGGAGGCGGCGGGTCGCGCGGTGCCTACCAAATTGGGGTATGGCAGGGATTATTGGAGATGGAAGTGCCGATTGATATGGTTACAGGGACATCCGTAGGCGCGCTTAATGGCTGTATGGTGGCGCAAAACCGTTTTGATACAGCAGTTTCCCTTTGGAAAGAAATTGAGACAAGCAAGGTATTTCGTGTGACGGCAAAGCAGCCACAATCAACAAAACCAGTTCAAATGCTGGCGCCGCTGGTGAAAGGCTGTGTCCAGCAGGGCGGCTATGATAACCAACCGCTGCGCCGCTTGCTACAGCAGCATGTGGAGGAATCGCTGGTGCGCCAGTCCCGGGTGGACTATGGCTTGGTGACGGTTAACCTCAAGCAGCACCGGCCTATCGAGTATTTCAAGGATCAAATTCCGGCAGGAAAGTTAATTGATTACGTGCTGGGCAGCAGCGCCCTGTATCCGGCCATGAAACCGCAGAAAATCGATGGACAAGAGTATATTGACGGCTGCTACTATGACAACCTTCCAGTGAAAATGGCGCTTGGACGCGGCGCACAGCACATTATTGCCGTAGATCTGGACGCGGTCGGCGTAGTGCATAAGGAAGCATTGGCACAGGCGAAGCATATGCGGCATATTCACAGCTATTGGAATCTTGGGCCAACTCTAGTGTTTGATAAACGCATGGCGAGCCATAACATCCGTTTGGGATATCTAGACTGTATGCGGGAGTTTGGCGTACTAGAGGGAAGGGCATTTGCGTTTATCAAAGGGGAAATAGAAAAACAGGCAAGCATCCAGCCGGGATATCAGCAGGAATTGGACAGGTTGCTGCGGCTGCATGATAATGTTGCACCTGCTGGAAAAACACTACAGGCTAACTTAAAACGGCACTTGGAGAAAAAGTACCGCCGTCCGCTGGACAGAAACGGTTTTTTGCCGGGAGCAATGGAAACGGCAGGAGAATTGTTTGGACTATCCAACGAAACGGTGTATTCGGCAGCGCAGTTCCGCCGCAAGCTGGCAGAAAAAGTGAGCGCCCTGCATTTGCCTCCTGCCATATTTGGGCAGCATGCGCACAACCTGGTAGGAACACTGCGGGAGAGTACGAATTTTTTTCAAAAGGATGTACGGGCCATGTATTTGGCCAAGTTGATGATGAATACGCTGTGCACGCGCAAAGAAGCGGCATTTTTGCCGTTGGCAGCCGTCTTGATGGATGAATTCCTTGCGGCCTACTATATTGTTTCCGCGGGCGTGTATAATGGCGCTGCCACCTCCTGGAACGAATAGCGCAAAAAAAGCCTGCCCGGCTATTTGGCCGGGCAGGCTTTTGAATTGATAATATTAAATGACCTATTCCGCTGACAAGATATAGGCGTATACTTGCTGTCCACCCTCCAGCAGCGACACCTCGACTTCTTGCTCCTCCAGCGCGTCTTCTAACGTATCTGCCAGTTGCTGTGCTGCCTCTGGCGTAACTTCTGCACCATAATAGAGCGTGACCAATTCTGTATCATCACCGCACATTGCCTGTGCAGTCTGCTGGGCGACTTGCTGCACATCTGTTCCTGTCAGTGTGATTTTGCCGTCAATGATTCCCATGAAATCACCTTCATGAATCGCTAGTCCATCCGATTCGCTATCCCGTACGGCGTAGGTGACCTGTCCTGTCACAATGTGCTGCGCGGCTTGCTGCATAGCTTCCAGATTGTCCTTCACGTTAGCCTCTGCATCAAACGCCGTCAGTGCGGCAATTCCCTGTGGGATGCTGGCAGTCGGCACCACATGAATGGAAATGGTTTCATCCATCCCGGCCGCCTGCTGTGCCGCTAAAATGATATTTTTGTTGTTGGGCAGTACATAAATCACATCGCTTCCAGCCTTTTGTGCGGCATCCAAAATATCGCCGGCGCTGGGGTTCATGGTTTGGCCGCCTTCAATGATGGAAGTAGCACCCATTTCCTGCATGATATGGGACAACCCTTCACCGGACGCAACGGATACAATGGCATAGGGCCGCCGCGGTTTCCTTTCGCCGCCCTGTATGCCTGCAGGCGGCGTAGAATTGGGCTGTGCTTCCGAATCCGTTTCAGTACGGATGCGTTCGTTATGCTGATAGCGCATGTTGTCAATTTTGATGTCATTGAGTGCGCCCAGCTGCAATGCCGCTTCCAGCACCTGGCCCGGATGATCCGTATGGATGTGTACTTTTACAACTTCAAAATCGTCAATGACTAACATGCAGTCACCCAGCGGCGCAATTTGCTTTTTAAAATCTTCGCAAAATCCAGCGTCGCTATTTTTTTCTATGATAAACTCTGTACAATAGCCAAACGTAATTTCCTCGGGTTCTGCCTGTGCGCCCTGCGGAAGAGAAGCTGATGAACGGTGTTCCTGCGCAAGATTGGCGGGCACGACCTCGCCGTGCTCTAAATAGTAAAGCATACCTTCCAGAATACAGACCAGTCCTGCGTCGCCCGCATCTACCACACCTGCTTCTTTTAGTTTGGGCAACATGTTCGGCGTTTTTTCCAGCGCATCTTTGGCATAGCGTACCATCTGCCGCAATACGCCTTCGATTGTGGTTTCGCTGCGCGCCGCGCGGATAGCACCGATAGCGCCTGCTTTGGAAACGGTCAAAATGGTACCTTCTGTTGGATTCATCACTGCACTGTAAGCGGATTTGACACCTTCGCGCATGATACCGCCCATGTCCGCCGCCGAAACCGTGTCTTTTCCCTCCATTCCCTTTGCCATACCACGAATCAGCTGGGACAAAATCACACCAGAGTTGCCACGCGCGCTTTTCAGCGTCCCAGTTGCGACCCGGCGTGCCACTTCTGCCAGCGGCTGCTGCGCATATTCTTCTGCGGCTGCGGCTGCGCCCCGCATGGTAAGGGACATATTTTTTCCTGTATCACCATCCGGAACAGGGAAGACGTTCATCGCGTCAATTTCATCCCGGTGGTTTTCCAAATGGTTGGCCGCCGACACCATCATTTGTACAAACGATTTTCCAGTCAACATCTTTTTGTATCTCCCCTCTCTGTGCTACTGCGTCATTCCACTATTTTCAATGTTTCTACAATGACGTTGACCGCACCGATTTCCACCCCTGTCATGTTTTCCATTTGATATTTCACGCTGCTGCGGATGCTTTCGCTGACCGTGTTAATGTTCACGCCATAAGAAGTAATAATGTGCACGTCTACGTACAGCTTGCTGTCTGCCACTTTGATTTTAATACCCTTGGATAAATGGCTAACGGTATCGTCCTTTAGTTTCTTTCCGCCGATTGCCAATCCCACCACGCCATAGCATGAGGTTGTGATTTTTGCTATCATTTTCAGCATGACCCGGTTGGTAATGCGAATATCGCCTCTGCCGGTTTCCATTTTAATTGCCATTCTGATCCCTTCCTTTCGCCTGCTCATTATTGTCGTTTTCTGTCTGCTGATAGGCTTGCCAGTTTGGCGAGTCTTGCGGGGACTTTAGCTCCCGTGATTCTTTAAATTTTTCGCGGGCACGCTCCACCGTGAATGTGAACATGGTATATTCACCCTCCCGGCTGCTGGCCCAAATATCCTCGCCGTTGGCACGAATAATACTTTTGACAATGTAGAGTCCCAGCCCTACGCCTTTTTTATCGCTGCTGCGGGATTTATCGGTTTTGTAAAACCGGTCCCAAATGTACTGTAATTCCTCCTGCCGGATGCCTTCGCCGCTATTTTTGACGGATACATAAGCCTTTTTGCCGCGGGTATCCACCTGCAAAAACAAATCGCCGCCCTCCGGCGTGAATTTGACGGCATTGTCAATCAAGTTGGTGATGACACGAACCATATCGTCCCTGTCTGCGCATACCATGCACGATTGTTCGCCAACAGCTATGCGCACTTGCAGGTTTTTATCAGTAATGCTTTGTTCAAACCGGATGACGCCGCGGCGCACTTCTTCGTTGATGTCAAACACGGTTTTATTCACCTTTTTAGAACCGGATTCCATACGTGAGAGTGCCAGCAAATCGTTCACCAGCCGTGAGAGCCGCCGCACCTCCTGAATAACAATGGATAGGTACTCTTTGCGCTTTTCTGCCGGCACAGTGCCATCCGCAATGCCCTCCAAAAATCCAATAATAATCGTCATAGGCGTCCGAAGCTCATGGGAAACATTGGAAATAAAACTGCTGCGTGTCTGCTCCAAATGGTCCAATGCTTGCGTCATTTCGTTAAAACTGGCTGCAAGTTCTCCAATTTCGTCATCTCCAACAGAAGTAATACGCTCGGAAAAGTTGCCTTTGGCAATGCTCTTTGCCATATCACGCATTTGTTTGAGCGGGGTGGTGATGTAGCGTGCGAACACGTAACTCATAATAAACGCAATAAACAGCGTCAGTACCATCGACAGCATAATCATCTCCAGCACATCCAGCCGCAGTTCGTCTAAATATGGCGTGGGCAAAATACAAAATACGCCGCCTGTCACATCTCCATCTTTTACCATGGGGCTGCCTGCAACGATAACGGTGCTGCCAAAAATAGCGCCAAACTCCGTCCGCGACAAAATGTGTTCCCCCTGCAGCACCGGTGCAACAAGCGCCTGAGGCAGGGTGCGGCCCATCAGCCGGTCGCCTACTGAGGTGGACAATTCTACAACGTTTCCCGCCTGGTCAAACACCACGATGTGTGCACCGGTATTTTGGCTGTAACTTTCGATATTCAGCCGGTAAATACGGGAAAACAGGCCAGCTAGCTCTCCGCCAGACAGCATTTCCACCGTCATTTCCGCAATCCGGTCCGCGCTTTGGCTGAGCGTTGCGCCTTCGCGCTTGGTATAATAATCACCCAAAAACCAAAACAGGATCGAACTTATTATGACAAAACTTCCCAAGATTAATACCATAAACATGGCAATTAATTTGGTTCGCAGATTGTTTCTCATCCGTTATTTCACCTCGAACTTATACCCCACGCCCCAAACGGTT
>CALLNG010000525.1 GCA_938005345.1 uncultured Clostridia bacterium | reverse complement strand
ATAAGTGCAACAGAAGAAATCTGTCCATTCTGGACCTTGGAGCCTTCACGGTTCGGGAAGTTTCTGGTGGTATGACGGATGCTGAACGCATTGTTTGCAGGTGTATCTCCTGCACCAAAACATGGTCCGCAGAATGCAGTCTTAACAACCGCACCTGTTTCAAGAAGATCTGCCAGGACTCCATTTCTTGCAAGTTCCATATAGATCGGAGTACTTGCCGGATAAACACTGAGTGTAAATGCATCAGCTCCAATGCTTGCACCACGAAGGATATCTGCTGCTGCGCAGATATTTTCAAATCCACCGCCCGCGCATCCTGCAATGATTCCCTGATCCACATAAAGCTGTCCGTCGATCACTTTGTCTTTCAGTGTATAAGGTACTTTACCATCCAGGCTGATCTGCGCTTTTTTCTCAACATCATCCAGAATATCATAAAGATTTGCTTTCAATTCATCAATGGTATATGTGTTGCTCGGATGGAATGGCATGGCGATCATAGGTTTGATCTCACTTAAATCAACTTCTACACATCCATCATAGTAAGCTACCTTACCTGGTTTCAGTTCTTTATAATCCTCACTTCTGCCATGAATCTCATAGAATTCCTTAATGGTATCGTCGGTTCTCCAAATGGAGGAAAGGCAGGTTGTCTCTGTTGTCATGACATCAATACCATTGCGGTACTCTACACTGAGGTTGGCAATGCCAGGACCAATGAATTCCATAACTTTGTTTTTCACATAACCATTTTTAAAAACGCTGCCAATGATGGATAGTGCAACATCTTGCGGTCCCACACCAGCAGCCGGTTCGCCAGTCAAGTATACGGCAATCACATCAGGATAATCAATATCATAAGTCTTACAAAGCAACTGTTTTACTAGCTCTGGTCCGCCTTCTCCGATTGCCATTGTACCCAAAGCGCCGTAACGGGTATGGCTGTCGGAACCTAAAATCATGCTGCCGCAGCGGCTCATCATTTCCCGCATATATTGGTGAATAACCGCCAAATGCGCCGGAACATAAACACCGCCATATTTTTTAGCTGCCGAAAGGCCAAACATATGGTCATCTTCGTTAATGGTACCGCCGACTGCACAAAGACTGTTGTGGCAGTTTGTTAGTACATAAGGAAGCGGAAATTCTTTTAGGCCGCTAGCTTTTGCAGTTTGGACAATCCCGACATAGGTGATGTCATGGGATGCCATACAATCAAATTTGATTTTGAGTTTTTCCGCATTACCAGAAGTATTATGGCTTTGCAGGATGGAATACGCTATAGTGCTTTTCTTAGCCTCATCTGGCGATACGTCCAGCCGATATTTGGCTTTTATGTTTGCAGCTGCTGTATCATCTGCGGGAATCAATTCTTTCCCGTGAATGAAATACGCGCCGGTCTTCCATAATTCTAACAATCAGACCCCTCCTCAAATATATTCCTATTTTGTATAATCCAACTGTTATTATATCAAGAGAACGATGCTTTGTCAAATCTGCTTTTTTTCTTTTAATGTCAAATTGCGCAGTAATACATCGCGTCCCCGCCAAGAAAATGCCCTATCATGGTAGCGTTTTTTGAATTCCCGCCTGGAAAGCGGCTGTAACTCCTTGGCCGACAAAAAAGGTCTCAAATCCTGCCGGAATTCTATAATTGGAGTCACCGGAAGAGCTTGATTATAAGGACAGACCTCCTGACAGATATCACAGCCCCAAATGAGTGGGTTTCGTTTGAGAATTTTTTCTTCTCCCGCTGATAGGCTTCCTTTTTTTTGTGAGATATGGGAGGCACAGCGCTCTAACCGAAATATATCCTGCTGCAGCGCCCCACCACAGCAAGCCTGCCGACAGCGCCCGCAGTTAAGACAGGTACCAGTCTGTGGTGTATCCACCGGTAAATAAAGCATTTCACAAATAATATAGCCAATAAAAACAAAAGAACCATAAACGGGATGTATAAGGCAAGTATTTTGTCCAATAATACCAAGGCCGGCGGACACCGCTAATTGGCGGTCATGATATGGGCTGTTGTCACAAAAGAGGTTAGATGAATAATCTTCACCTGTAAGGTCTTGTATGAATTCACAAATATGAGTGAGATATTGCATAATAACTTGATGATAATCCTTCATCACGGCATATCGTGATAGATTGCGTACTTCCTTTATCGGCTGATAATAGGGAAATAAGCACACAACAGCACACCCGCTTCCTGTTGGAGAGGGGGCGATGCCGCAGCAGTCAATCCCTATCTTGGCGCAATAAGTTTTTATTTGTTCTTTTATAATATTTGTTGTCTGCATCTTAGTACTCACCTAAATTCAAAATTAGGATATGTTTTTTATTATATCACAATATGGAATAAAAACAAGATAGCATGGACAATTTGCTATTGACAAAGAAGATAGAATAAAATATAATGAAAAGAGTATGAAAAGTTAGCGGGAGGATAGTGGCATATGAAGAAAATTTGGTTGGCGCTCCTGTGTATTTCGTTGTGCAGTAATATGGTATTCGCCGATACAATGTTGAAAAATGCAATGTTTGAATCAGATAAAAATTGGGAATTGTCTTATTATTTTAAAGACCGTGAATCCAGCGTTTCGATTGTACAGGAGGATGGTCAAAATGTGGTACTGATGACAAGTGAACTACAAAACCATGTGACAGCAAAACAAACAGTAAAAGTGGGAAAGGGAAAAGTTTATAGAATAACCGCAGAGACAAAAACTATCGATGTTTCAACCAAAGGACGTGGAGCTTGCATTGGGATTTACAATCATTTGATCTATAGTTCTTCAATCAACGGCACATCAGACGGGTACCAGACAGTAGAGCTTTATGTAAGGCCGCAAGTAACAGAGCTTCCCGTGATGTTATCGTTGGGAGGACATGGGGAAGAATCCTCTGGGACAGCATATTTCCGAAATCCACAGATGGTGGAGATAGAGGAAAGTGATGTCCCGGCTGGAGTAACCATACAAGAGGTTCTGGATACGGCAAGTGGTCAGTCTAATAGCCAAAATTCTGATAAATCTTATTTGCCGACAACGGAACTTGACGCAAAATGGTATATGCTAATTACGCTTTTAGCACTTGCTGTTTTGGGAACATTTTATTATATTTGGTTTCGTAAAAAATAATTAAAAAATACAGGAGGAATCTACTATGGCAGAATTAAGATGGCATCCACTTATTCAAGATTGGGTTATGATTGCATCGCACAGGCAAAACCGCCCGCAAATGCCAAAAGACTGGTGCCCGTTTTGCCCAGGTTCGGGAAAAGTTCCCGATACATATGACGTTTATGAATATGATAACGATTTCCCGGCATTATCTCAAAATCCACCGCAGCCGGATGATGTAGCAACAGAGCTATTTAAAACCCGTCCTGCATATGGAAAATGTGAAGTTATTTTATATTCTCCCAACCATACCATCACTCTGCCTGAGCTGCCGGTAGAGCATATTGAAAAATTAGTAAATTTATGGACGGAGCGCTTCATTGAGATATCCAAGGATGAAAAAATAAAGTACGTTTTCATCTTTGAAAACCGCGGTGCAGTCGTTGGTGTGACGATGCCACATCCGCATGGTCAAATCTATGGATATTCTAACATACCAAAGAAAATTGAATTAGAATTGGCTTCCAGCAAAGAACATTTTGAAAAAACGGGACATTGCCTCATCTGCGATATGCTGAAAGAAGAACTGGACTTCGGCAAACGTGTTATTATTGAAAATGAAGACTTTGCCGCAGTTCTGCCATTTTTTACAGAGTATCCATATGGTATGTATATTATTAGCAAAAATCATAAACAAAATTTAGCAGAAATGACAGCGCAGGAAAAACACAACCTGGCGAGCATCTTAAAAGAAACGACGGGAACCTTTGATGCATTATTTGACTATCCATTTCCATATATGATGTGTATGCATCAGAATCCAGTCAATAGTGAAGATACGAGCGATTACTATCATTTCCATATTGAATTTTTCCCGCCAATGCGTTCTGCAGATAAACAAAAGTTTAATGCGTCCAGCGAGACAGGTGTGTGGGCACATTGTAATCCAACAGCGCCAGAAGAAAAAGCAGAGGAATTGCGCGAAGCATATCAGCGGTATCTGAAAAAACAGTAAAGCAGAGAGAGGATTTGCATTATGGAATTAAAGAAACTAAAAGAGATGTTCTGCACCTTGTATGGCGGGACAACAGATGATATTCGGATTTTTATGTCACCTGGGCGTGTTAACCTTATAGGAGAGCATACGGATTATAATGGCGGGTTTGTATTTCCAGCAGCTCTTTCCATGCGTACTGCGATTGCTTACCGAAAAACCAATACCGGAAGAATTCGTATGGCTGCCACGGATTTAGATATTCGGGTAGAGGCAGATATCAACCGGTTGCAGGATTACCGGGGTCTTAAATGGGGAAATTATCAGCTTGGGGTCGCGTATGTTATGCAAAAACAAGGATATCAAATTGCAAGCTGTGATATGTTGTTTGATGATACAACGCCGCATGGCGGGGGGCTGTCTTCCTCGGCGGCAATTGAGGTGGCAACCGCGCTTGCTTTTGCGACTATTTCTAACGAAGAAAAAGGGATCTCTGAACCGGTAGATATGATTGAGATGGCAAAACTTTCGCAGCAAGCGGAACATGAATATATTGGTGTGCAATGTGGTATTATGGATCAATTTGCTTCCGCTATGGGAAAAAAGAACCACGCGATACTGCTAAACTGTGCGACCTTAGATTATGAATTGGTTCCGTTGCAAATGGATGGATATAAATTAGTAATTGCCAATACTAATAAGAAGCGTGGATTAGCAGATTCCAAATATAATGAACGGCGGCAGGAATGCGAAACTGCGGTAAAGGAACTACAAAAAGAATTGCCCCAAATTTCCTGTTTGGCAGACGTTTCGGTAGAAGCATTTGAAAAGTACAGTGCGAGTATATCGGATGAAACCGTACGGCGCCGGGCAAAGCATGTAGTTTATGAAATTGACCGGGTATTGCAGTCAGTTGCAGCATTAAAAGCTGGTAATATGTTGAAATTTGGAAGTCTGATGAACGATTCGCATGATTCTCTGCGTGACGATTACGAAGTAACAGGCCTAGAACTGGACACCTTGGTAGAAGAAGCCAGAAATGTAGAAGGTACGATTGGAGCAAGAATGACGGGTGCAGGATTTGGTGGGTGCACTGTGAATTTGGTGCGGGAAGAGGCCGTGGAGCATTTTATTGCGACAGTTGGCCCAGCCTATCAGAAAAAAACCGGGCTAACCGCTGCTTTTTACGTTTCAGAAATCGGCGATGGCGGTCATGAAGTTAAAACACTGTAATAACAGCTTACAAAAAGTCAGGATATGTCCTGACTTTTTGTCTATTTTATGCTTTTGGTCCTTTTGTATAACGAAATTTTTTGGCGATTATGAGTAGCCAGGGACAAAATAAACTTATCCATATCCCAATCAGAAAATAAGAAAGGTACGTGCAAAAGATGTTGTCTGGAAGTACCATTTCTAGCGGTATTTTAATTATTGTACATCCAATAAGAAGTAGAAGTATTTTAAAACTGGAGGGAAGCAGAAGCGAAGCCTGATATTGCAGATAGGTATCTTCTATAATGAAGCCAATTAAAAACGAGGTAAAAACCGCAGTTAGTTTTAATAAGTCAACATCGTGGTTTACAAAATAGAACAGGTAACAAGGAACCAAATAAATCAAAAGCCATAATCTATGATGTTTTAGGAATGCTTGGGACAGTTTAAAACTAACAAACATCCAAAAGCTTCCTAGTAAAAAGCCTACAGCAACATCTATCGGTGTATGCACGCCTAAATAAATACGGGATAGGCCTATTATAAAAGCCAAAATGCAACAGATAACGCCGAACTTTCGATAAAAGTAGGTGATTCCAGTGGCCAAAGAG
>CALLNG010000524.1 GCA_938005345.1 uncultured Clostridia bacterium | reverse complement strand
AAAACAAGAATGGTAAGGCAGGAACCTATACCGTGAAGAGTTTATACCAGTCAGATGTGGAATGTCAAATAGGTGCGCCATTGGACACTACTTTGGACACTACTTTGGACACTCCATCGGACACTCCATCGGACACTACTTTGGACACCATATATAAACAAAAGAAAAATAAAACAAAACAAAACGAAAAGGAGAAAAAAATAAATATAAAAAAAGAGCGGCACGGCGAATTTGAAAATGTGTTGCTGACGGAGGAGCAGATGGAAAAACTGCATGAGCGGTTCGGCGTGGAAAAAACAAAAGAGTATATCGAGCGGCTAAGCGGATATATGGCTTCAACGGGCAAGCGTTACAAAGACCACTATGCAACTATACTGAACTGGTCAAAGCGCGAAACCGTTTCAACGCCACAAAAACCACAGCCTAGCGGCAATCCGTTTTTTGACCTGCTGCGTGAGGAGGGGAAAATGTGAAGGATTACATAGTGGCGCTCATGGGTGCAATGAAAACAGCATACCCACGGTTTTACGGGAACATGGAGAAGCAGGAACTGGCGGAAGCTGTTGCGCTGTGGTCTGAAATGCTGGGAGATATAGAACCGCAAACGCTGACAATGGCCGTAAAGGCATTGATTGCAACAAGCCCCTACCCGCCAACCATTGCGGACGTGCGGAACAAGGCACTGACTATCACGGGCGGCAGCAATCAGCTGTCGGAAATGGAAGCATGGGCACTGGTAAAAAAGGCGTGCCGAAATGGAATATACGGTAGCGTAACGGAGTTTGGGAAACTGCCACCTCCCGTGCAAAAGGCTGTGGGGAGTGCGAACATGATTCGGGAATGGGCGCAAATGGATGTACAGCAGCTAGACACGGTGGTGCAATCCAATTTCATGCGGTCTTACAAGACGGTATCCGCACGGGAACAAGAGTTTGCACAGCTTCCGGAAACGGTGCAGAAATTTGTGAGTGACAAAGTGGTTAGTGCGCTGAAAGGGCTAGATTTCACAGAAAAAGAACGGCGTGCATTGGCGCCGAAAAAGGAGGAGAAACATGCTGAATAGAGTGATATTGATGGGGCGCCTCACGCGGGACCCGGAACTGCGGACAACGCCAAGCGGGGCGTATGTAGTCAATTTTACATTGGCAATAGACCGGGGGTATGCTAAAGCTGGCGAAGAGAAACAGACGGATTTCATCAACTGCACGGCGTGGCGTGCAA
>CALLNG010000523.1 GCA_938005345.1 uncultured Clostridia bacterium | reverse complement strand
CCAAACTCCTTTTGCCCTTTGGGTCGGATGGACACATTTACATCGCAGCGGATGGATCCCTCCTGCATTTTACAGTCCGATACATCAATATACTGCAAAATGGAACGCAGCGTTTCCAGATAAACGCGTGCTTCCTCACTGGAGCGCAAATCCGGCTCCGAAACAATTTCAATCAGCGGCACGCCGCAGCGGTTAAAGTCCACCAGCGAATCGGTATCCGACGCATCATGCAACAATTTCCCTGCATCTTCTTCAATATGAATACGTGTGATGCCAATGCGTTTCGTACCGGATTCCAGTGGAATTTCTACATATCCATCTGCACATAGGGGAATATCAAACTGGGAAATCTGATATGCCTTGGGCAGGTCGGGATAAAAATAATTCTTGCGGTCTTGTTTGCTCAGCGGCGCAATCGAACAATTCAACGCACAGCCTGCTTTTACTGCATATTCAACTACTTTTTCGTTCAAAACCGGCAGGGTTCCTGGCATTCCGGTACACACTGGGCAGCAATGGGTGTTAATTTCCCCACCAAATTCATTTTTACATCCACAATATATTTTGGTATTGGTGGACAGTTCGGCATGCATTTCAATACCAATGACTGCTTCGTATTCTGTCATGCCTGTACACCTCCCTTATGATATTCCGTTACACACTGGAACTGGTGTGCTGCACGGAGCAGTGTTTCTTCTCCAAACGGCTTGCCAATGAGCTGCAGCCCAATTGGTAACTTTTCCCCATCCATGCCGCAGGGCAGGGACATGGCTGGCAGGCCCGCAATATTGACGGATACCGTGCACAGGTCCCCAGCATACATTTTCACTGGGTCATCCACTTTTTCCCCAATTTTAAACGCCGTGGTAGGATAAACTGGAGAGGCAATCAGGTCATACGTTTCAAACACATGGTCAAATCCTTCTTTAATCATGGTACGCACCTGCTGCGCTTTTTTATAATACGCGTCATAGTAGCCTGAGGACAATGCATAGGTCCCCAGCATAATCCGGCGTTTGACTTCACTGCCAAAACCTTCATCCCGCGTTTTGAAATACATGTCCGTCAAATCATCAAACTTTTCCGCCCGGAATCCATATTTCACGCCGTCATAGCGAGCTAAATTAGAGCTGGCTTCTGAAGAGGAAATAATATAGTAGGCTGGAAGCGCATACTCCGTGACGGGCATGGATATTTCGTCACATTGCGCACCCATATCCGTCAGCTGTTTCACCGCTGCTTTGACTGCCGCCGCCACTTCTTCGTCCGCTCCGTCCATATATTCGCGCACCAGCGCAATTTTCAACCCTTTTACATCACCTGTCAACGCTTTGGTATAATCCGGATACTCCAGATTCAGGGAAGTAGAATCCATGGTATCATGCCCCGTGATACGATTCATGATATAGGCCACATCCTCCGCCGTTTTGGCGATTGGCCCAATCTGGTCTAACGAGGACGCAAAGGCTACCAGCCCAAACCGGCTTACCGTTCCATAGGTCGGTTTCAGCCCCGTTACGCCGCAAAAAGACGCAGGGAGACGGATGGAGCCACCGGTATCGGATCCCAGCGTATAATAGGCCATCCCAGCCGCTACCGCCGCCGCGCTGCCGCCGCTGCTGCCTCCTGGCACACAGCTCAAATCATGAGGATTGTGCACAGCTCCAAAATAAGAGGTTTCGTTGGAGGATCCCATGGCAAACTCATCCATATTCAGTTTTCCCAGCATTACGCCATCATTTTGCAGTTTCTCTGCCACAT
>CALLNG010000522.1 GCA_938005345.1 uncultured Clostridia bacterium | reverse complement strand
CAGTGCCGTCCGCAAATTACCAATATGCATATATCCCGTTGGGCTGGGTGCAAATCTCGTTCTCACTCGTTTTTCCATCGCGTCAAACCTCTTTCATGTGGGACCGCTTGTCCCATTGTTATCTCTTCTATTATATCTGCCACAGACACTTTCTGTCAATACCTTTTTTCACCAAAAACAGGTTTCTTCGTTATTTTGTAGCAAAAGGGACGCCGTTTCCGCTGCGGCGCCCCTTTTTTCTATTCTGTCTTTGTAATGTCCGCTCCCAGCCGACGCAGTTGTACATCTAAACCATCATACCCACGTTCAATATGGCGGATTTCCTCAATTTCTGAAACGCCCTGTGCGCCAAGGGCCGCCAATACCAGACCGGCGCCGCCGCGCAAATCTGGTGCGGTCACGCTAGCGCCCTGCAATGTTTTGGTACCTCTCACTACCGCCACCCGTTCATTCACGGAGATGTCCGCCCCCATTTTGACAAACTCTGCCGCAACACGGAACCGGTTTTCAAAAATTCTTTCCTGCACGATACTGGTTCCTTTGGCATATGCAAGAACAGCCATTAGTTGGGATTGTGCATCGGTGGGAAAGCCCGGATATGGCATGGTTTGAATATTGTCAATCGCTAGAGGCCGCTCCCGGCTTATCACATGTAAAGTGCTGCCGTCTGCCTCCACCTCCGCCCCCATTTCCTTTGCTGCTGAAACCACACTTTCAACATGGCCTACATCGGCATTGCGCAGCATAATATCCCCCGTTGTAATAAGCGGAGCAAATAAGTAAGTAGCCGTCACAATCCGGTCTGGCATCACAGTTTTTTCTGTGTCATGCAGTTTCTCTACGCCCTCAATTGTGATAATGCTGCTGCCAGCACCCCGAATTTTTCCTCCCATCCGGTTGAGAAAATCTTGCAAATCCACAATCTCCGGTTCCCGCGCCGCATTGACAATCGTTGTGGTTCCTTTGGACAATGCGGCTACCAGCATGATATTCTCTGTTGCTCCTACAGAAGGAAAATCTAACTGAATTTTATAGGGTACAAAATTCTTGCGTTTACATACAATATAGCCATGTGTTTCCCGGACATCGATTCCCATTTGCCGGAACGCTTTCAGGTGCAAGTTAATGGGACGCGCGCCCAATTCACATCCGCCGGGATAGCTGCACTTTGCTTTGCCGCACCGCGCTAAAATTGCGCCTAGAAAAATGACGGAAGAGCGCATCTTTTTCATCAAATCCTGCGGAATATAGCAATTAGAAATGACGCTGGCATCAATGGTGACAGCGTTTCCTTCCCGTCTTACTTTACATCCCAAAAACCGCAGTATTTGAAGTGTTATGTCCACATCTGCAATATTCGGGCAATCCTCAATTGTTACCGTACCGTTGTTCATCACACTTGCTGCAAGAATGGGCAGAACCGAATTTTTTGCGCCTTGTATGCGGATTTCCCCCTTTAGGGGCCTTCCGCCCGTTACTATGTACCTTCCCATGGTCACACCTCCAAAAATTTTCATGAACCCCACTGCCCATGCGTTTTTTGTTCTACTGTATCATATGCAGCAGCAAAAAGAGGTGTTACCCTACTACGTCCTACTTTACCCAGTCCAAGGCGCTTTTCCATTTCCCAAATGCTGCACCCATCCTTAGCGGTACAAAAAATGGCCAACTGGAATTTTCCAGTTAGCCATTTTTTAATTTCAAATACTTGTCTATTTATTGTGCCATCATGTCCGCCAATCTCATTAGAATGGTTGCTACCTGTGCACGTGTTGAATCGGTTGTCGGCGAGAGGAGTGCTGCGCCAACACCCTCAAATAGCTGCGCTTCGCAAGCCCAACTCAAAGCATCCATTGCATAGCTGCTTACCTGGTTTTGATCATTGTAAACAGACAAATCAGCGCGTCCCGTTACATCATATCCCTTATAATCTGCATAGCGGTACAAAATCGTTGCCAATTGTTCCCGCGTAATACTATCGTCCGGGCCGAAGCGTCCGTCTCCATATCCATTGACAATGTCATTTGCAGCAGCCCAAGCAATGGCCTCCGCATAATATTGTCCAGATGTCACGTCGGTAAAATTAGCCGTTGCTGCTACCGGTTCCTGTTCCATACGGTGCAAAATCGTAACAATCATACCACGCGTTGTATTTTCGTTCGGCGCAAACGTCGTATCACTCGTACCAAGCATGAATCCATTTTCTACTACATAATCAACGCCCTCATGATACCATTCCTCTGTATTAATATCCTGAAACTGCTTGCTCGGACAATCATGGTCTGGTTCTGTTTGTCTTTCTGGTGAGAATACAGCCGTGACAGTTACTCTAGAAGAAGGCATCGTAAAGGTATATTCCCCGTTCCCTTTATCCGTAACATTTAATTCTGTACCATTTTTATCGGTTACCGTTAAGGTATCCAGCTGATACCCTTCTTGCGGTGTTACAGTCAGCGTAACCGTAGCACCATGGCTGG
>CALLNG010000521.1 GCA_938005345.1 uncultured Clostridia bacterium | reverse complement strand
TTGCCCGTGCGCTGATGCAGGATCCGACTCTTTTGCTGTGTGACGAGCCGATTGCATCGTTGGACCCAAGCTCTTCTCGCGTCATAATGAATCAAATTCAAAATATGGCAAAAACCAGGAATATTGCGTGTATTGTCAATTTGCACCAGGTGGATGTAGCCATGACATATGCAGACCGGATTGTTGGAATACATCAGGGCCACATCGTGTTTGACGATGTACCGGAAAATTTGACAACCTCAATGATAGAAACTATCTATGACGCACCCATTGAAAAACTCACTGTTGGTTTGGAGGAAGGGGCGATGTTACATGCCTAGCAAAAAAGAAAAAATAGCGCTTGTTCCAAAAAAGGAGAAGCGAGCAGTGGCCGTGGCATTTATCCTTATTGCAGCGTTGTTTTTCATTGCTTCCATTCAAACACAGTATCAGCCTTTCGAGTTTTTAATGAATATGGAAAATTTTTGGCTATTCATTTTTGAAGATCTTCTTCCACCCCAAATGGGAGATAGTCATACTATTGCACAGGGTGTTTTGCAAACCATTTGCATGGCTGTTGCCGCCAGCCTGCTTTCTACGATAGTGTCCTTAGTACTGGCCTTTCTTGGTTCTAATACAACTGCTCCGTTTTGGCCGCTGAAAAAGATAATCCGTTTTATTGCCTCGATTCAAAGAAACATTCCGAGCATGATTTGGACATTTCTTCTTATCATGGCATTTGGGATTGGCAATGTAGTGGGTGCTTTAGCGCTTTTTATCACAACATGCGGCTTTCTAATCCGTTCGTTTATTGAAACCATTGATGAAGTTGGTGCAGAGAGTTTAGAAGCGGTGCAGTCTGTAGGAGCCGGACGGTTTTCTATCATCACACAGGTTATTATTCCAGCTTCTTTACCAGGTTTTATTTCCTGGCTGCTGTATTCCTTGGAAGTCAATATCCGTTCGTCCACGCTGGTCGGCGCGGTCGGCGGCGGCGGAATTGGGCTGATCATGATGGGATATATCAAACAGTTCCGGTATCATTCTGCAATGGGCGTCATTTTACTTATTGCAGTGATTGTAATTCTTGTGGATATGCTAACGAATTTCTTAAGAAAGAAGGTACTTACATGACAGAGATGACTGGTACAATAGAAAATCCAGGGCTGAATCCGCCTGTTCCAGCAATTCAGCCTGAATCGGAGGGTTTGTTGCGGGACCGAAGAGGAAAAATCCGAACCAAAGACCCGGCACGGGACAGAACACTAAAATGGTTTTTACTTCTTTTTCTAGTGCTTGGCTGCGCCTCCGTGTTTATGATGGAATTAGATTGGGAACAGTTATGGGAAGGGATACTGCGTATTCCAGAAGCAGTGGGCAAGCTAGTAAAATTTGATTTCGGCAAAATTGGTATTACGTTTACCTCATTGCTGGAATCGATTGGAGTAACCATACTTGCCACAGTATACAGCCTAATTGGCGGGATGTTTTTGTCTGTCTTTCTGGCAAAAAATTTAGCGCCTTTCAAATGGGTTGCGGCGGTTCTTTCCGCTATTTTAACATTTTTGAGAGCAATTCCTTCTATCATCTGGGTACTGCTCGTATTGGTGTGTGTTGGGTTTGGGCCTTCAGCGGGTATCATTGGGATTTGTATTTTTAGCACATCATTTTTTGCCCGTTCCTTTGCGCAGTGCTTTGAGGAAGTGCCGGAAGAAACGTTGGAGGCACTTCGGGCAATGG
>CALLNG010000520.1 GCA_938005345.1 uncultured Clostridia bacterium | reverse complement strand
AATAAATATCCATGGGGTAAGACGGCTGGTAGGCGTGCGTGCCAGCCAGTACCGCGTAGGCCGGGTCCAGGCCCAGCTCCTGCAAATCCTGCTCCGGCGTTTCGGAATTTTTCAGCACGCCAAAAAACACCGCTTGGTAATTGGTATCGTTTTGCATCCAGTCTGGTATCGCGGTATACAGCGCGGCCTGCGAGACAATCAGCGCGGCGCACAGGACGCCGCTCACAGCGCGCTGTAAAACCGAACTGCCGCGCAACAGCAATAGCAGCGACGCCGCCCCAAACAGGCAGGCAATGGGAATGTTGGCCAGTTTTGCGCCGCCGAAAAAGTACAGCGTGACATACAGCGCCACCCACGCCAGCGGGCGGCGGATGTCCTCAAACAGCCGCAGCCACAGGCCCACCGCCAGCATGAGCGTCACCATTTGCAGCGCTTCGCCATAAAAAGAATGGAAATACAGCACATAGCCCGCATCGCAAAATATCCCCAGCAGCAGCACCGCCGCAAAAATGCGTTTGGGCAGTGTCCCGCGCGGCAGGTGCCGCACACACAGCCAGGCGGCAAGCGCCAGCAGCAGCGCGTACAGTACCGCCAAAAACCCGAGGTTATAGCCATCCACGTTGCTCCCCACAATGTGGTTGTACGCCAAATTCAGCACCTTGGAAATTTGAATGGGCACAAACTGCGGCGACCAATAGGGCACGGATTCTGTGTCCGTATCAAACAGCGACAGTATCTGCCGCAGCAAGCCGCCCTCCGCTACCTCCATCACATAATATTGCTGGAACAAAAAACTGCTTTGCCCATCTCCGGTGGGATGAATCCGGTTGACTTCCATCACCCGCGCAAAATCCCCGTTGTCGGAAAGCCCGGCGTTCTGTCCCCAAAACAGCGTCACCAACACGCTCAGCAGCACCAGCAGCGCAGTAGCGCCCGGCACAACCCACAGCGGCAGCGGCCGCCTCCGCCGCTTTTCCTCCGGTTTTTTTTCCGTTGCCTGTCGAATAGGTCATCCCTCCTTTTTTCCATTCTGTCACATCACGCGTTCTACCACGAACGCCACCGCCACTGCCGCCAGCGCTACGCTGACCAGCCCGCGCCCGCAGTAGGACAGCAGCAGCGCCGCCAGCAACGCTGCACCCGCGCTCCACACGCTGTCCGTGGCATAGAGCATGGCG
>CALLNG010000519.1 GCA_938005345.1 uncultured Clostridia bacterium | reverse complement strand
CAGTTGCCCCGATTCCAGTAAATTCGCTATTTAAGTCATTTTGCAATTCGGTATAATTGTCTGCATTCATGTAATAGCTATACGGATCTTCCAGTGCTGCTACCATACCGGCAACTGCACCCTCGTAGAGCTTTGTTTCATCAAATTCTCCATAATAATTGTCGCGTATAACTTGATATGCCTTTTGTACAAGTGCCGGCGGCGTTTGATTGGTCTCAAAAAAAGCAGTTGATAAAAGCAAGGTGCAAAAAAAAGTAATAATGACCGCCAGAACTGTTTTTGTGTTTTTCAATAGGACTCATTCCTTTCTAAAAAGGTTCTGAAAAGGGAATGGCCTAATCAGGCCATTCCCAAAATGGATAGGTATACCGACAAACCACCAACCAGGAACTTTATGAAAATCTATTCATTAAGTTCCTGGTGTACTGCTGATGCGAACTACTCGGTGAACAATTTGTGTCGTATTTTATTTCTATATCAATTTTACACTATTGGTTTGTCGATGTTTTGGTCACGTCCAGGCCCAACACCGATCATGGAAACAGGAATACCGATTTCTTCTTCGATGCGTGCAATATATTTTTTGGCGTTTTCTGGAAGCTCTTCAAAGTTGCGCACGCCGCTAATGTCTCCACTCCATCCTTCCATTTCTTCATAAACTGGTTCACAGCCGTCTAATTCTTCAATGGTGGCAGGGAATTCGCGCAGAATTTTTCCATTTTTCTGATAGGCTGTGCATATTTTTAGCGCGGGTATATCAGATAATGTATCCACTTTATTTAAAGCCAAAGAGGTTAAACCACTGGTACGGACAGAAAATCGCAGAATTACCAAATCGAGCCATCCACAGCGGCGTGGCCGTCCTGTTGTTGTCCCAAATTCACCACCGCGGTTGCGAATTAAATCACCGGTTTCATCCAAAAGTTCCGTCGGAAATGGTCCCTTGCCAACACGGGTAGTATAGGCTTTTGCAATCCCAATACATTCATCAATCATAGTAGGTCCGATACCAGAACCAACACATACACCTCCGGAAATTGGATGAGATGACGTAACATAGGGATAGGTACCAAGGTCAATATCAAGCAATGTTCCCTGTGCGCCTTCGCAAAGGACAGATTTTCCATTTTTAATCGCTTCATAAAGCAAAACCGTTGTATCTTTGACGTAAGGTGCAATCCGTTTAGCATATGCTTGATAATCGGAAATTATGCAATCTTTATCTAGGGCGTCTCCGCCATAAATTTTCGTGATGATTTCATTTTTTAGGTCAATATTAGCACTTGCTTTCTCCACAAAAATGTCTTCGTGCACCAAGTCATAGATGCGTATTCCGCTTCGTTCTGCCTTATCCATATAACAAGGACCAATGCCGCTCTTAGTTGTACCGATATCCCGTTTGCCGCGTGCCTTTTCAGACAGGCCATCAAGCGCTATGTGATATGGCATTATCACATGGGCGCGTGGGTCAATTTTTAGGTTTGCCGTTGAGACGCCACGGGAGGTGAGCATATCTAGCTCTTCCAAAACGACCTTTGGATCCACTACGGTACCGTTTCCAATTAGGCAAAGTGTTTCAGGGTTCAAAATACCGGAAGGAATCAAATGGAGTTTATATTGTTCTCCGTTTGCTTCCACAGTATGTCCCGCATTGTTTCCACCTTGACTGCGTACTACCACCTGTGCCTGCGAAGCCAAAATATCCGTAATTTTCCCTTTTCCCTCATCGCCCCATTGGGCGCCGATTAACACTTTTGTTGCCATATCTAGTTCATCCTTTCTAAAAGGTACTATACCATATGTAAAGAAGCAAAAATGGTTAGAAAGAAATAGGAGACAAGCGTCTCCTATTCTTCCATCAAGTCCAATTAATTGTTGCTTAAAAAGTCATTAATTTTGCTGACCAATGCGTCACAGTCGGCACCATGCACTGCACAAGCCTGCTCAATGGACTCTCCGCTCGCAGAAGGGCATCCTAAACAATGCATGCCAATTTCCAGAAAAAATTGCGCAGTTCCTGCATCCATACGAAGCACATCCGCGATGATTGTATCTTTTGTAACTTGAGCCATGATAAATCCCTCCAATGAATTTCCGAAATACCGCATACCATCAGGGTATTACCGGTTTATTAGGTGTTATAAGCTAGACACCTCTTCTATTATACAACAACTACTCTACAAAATGCAAATCTTTTTTGGAAATTGGTTGATTTTTATAAAAATCAATGAATATAGATGAAACAAATAGGTAAAAGCATGGAAAGAGAGTGAAAAGCATGAATGCTTTAGTATTGGATGTACACCAAGAAAAAGGGAGGTGGGATAGAAAAAAAGAAGTTTCACAGCAGGAAATTAAACCACAACAGGAAATGTATCATTATAGCCTTCCAAGCGGGATTTGGCAAAAGGAGAAAGAGCAAAAACTGGTTCATCAAATTAGCAAATGGACCTTGCGGCGTAGCATTGCATTTGCAGCGCTGGGAGATGGACTAAGAGGAAATGAAAAGGGGAAAGAGGCTCTGCGTGAAAGTGGAGTGAATGTCTGTGACGGTCATGCGCTTTATCCACCCTTGTATCCTAAAGCCGTTCGCAAACTCGCAAAAGAAGCTGGCATTAACTTGATGGAACAGCCTGTCACAATTTGCGGGAGTGAAGCAGAAATTGTGGAATTTATTTGGAGAATGAAGGAGGAAATCCGATATTTTGCAGTTGCTGGTTCGCAATTATATGCAGACCTCATTACATACTTGTATGACGAGTATGGTATCAGTGTACGGTTAGTGGAAGAGGCGCATAGCGGCATATGTGTAGCAGCCGGCGGTCAGAGGGAGCGGCTGAGCGGAGAATTGGTGTTGGATTTTGATGGGGTGAATGGGAAAGGAATTCGTGCAGAGGTGGATTTTGGAGAGTGGAGTCAAAAAATAAGAGGGATGGCAGATGGAAGAAATTTGGGAGCAGCAGAAGCGTTGTTTCGGCTATTGGGAGAAGAGCCCACGGAAGCAGTTGAACGCTATTGTAGGGGAATCTCGTTGTTTCGGGAAAAAGCTGTCCAATTATGACGGAAAAAACAGATTGACTTGCTATTCTGCTTTATGTTATAATAGGAACAAT
>CALLNG010000518.1 GCA_938005345.1 uncultured Clostridia bacterium | reverse complement strand
AGGCAAAATGCGTGATTTAGTGGCGGCTATGGTAAAAGAAAGCAGCACAAATGTAGCCAGAATGGACGCAATCAACAACAACGCAACGCCGGAGATTAAAGAGCAGCTGAAAGAGGGCAATTTAGGTATCACTGCTGCATACGAGGCAGCAAAGCTGGACGAGGACGAGCAGAAAGAAATAGCGGAAAAAGCAGCAGCGGGCGAAAATGTGAGGGCAAAGGAAATAGCGGAAAAGGTAGCAGAGAAAAAGGCAGGGGACGATTACGAAACACCGCACCCAGAAAGCATAACGTCTTTGTGCTATTCCTGCCAGAAATACAAGGACTGCAACGTAAAAACGGGAACGTGCCAGAAATGCGACCAGTACATAAACAAGGCAGAGGCTGAAAAGACGGACGAACAGCGGTACAGCGAAGAGCAGGACGCTATAGACCGCCAGACAAAGAAGAAATTGCAGGAGCGGGCAGACGCAGAAAAAATGGAGCATCTGCCAAGCGAGGGAGACACAGAGCATAAGCAGCATGAGATAAAAATAGTGGCATCTTATTACGAGGACGTAGTAAGCGGGAAAAAGAGCTTTGAGCTGCGGAAGAATGACAGAGGCTATAAACAGGGCGACAGCCTTAAAATGCTGGAATTTAAGGACGGTAAGCATACAGGGCGCACGATTGACGCAGATATTATTTATATGCTGGAAGATTATACAGGGCTTACAGAGGGCTACTGTATTCTGGGTATCAGAGTAACAGACTATACGGGTAAGGTGTCCGAAACGGACACAGAAAGCGGGGCGGTAAATGTTTGAGTTTATGGACGGCGTAGTAGATGCGCTGGAAGAAACGGGAAAGGTAGTAGTAGACGGGGTGGTATATTGCCTGATATGCGTAGCTAAACTGGCGTTGATAATAACAGCGCCAGTATGGATATTGCCGTATGCGATATGGAGAAAGGGCGTAAGCAGTGAAATACAGACAGTGGAAAAAGAACTATAAGAAAAAGCATGGAGTAAACCCGCCGTTAGAGCTGGACAAGCGAAAACAGCGCAGGCTTGCAAGAAAAATGGCAAGACAGATAAATAAAACCTTGCCAACAGCAGCAGAAACATTGACGGCAGCTATTAACCGCTGGGCGCAGAGTATAAAGCCAGCACTGGCGACATTATGCGAGAACGTAGCAGCGGCGTTTAGCAATATGGCAGCAGGATTGAGAGAAGAAAGCGAGGCGGTAGAAAATGACTAATATTTTACTGGGAATTATAGCACTGGAATTGCTGGCTATATTTTCAAAGCTGGACAAACTGGAAGAGAGGGGCAGTGAGAATGAATAACGTATCACTTACAGGGCGGCTTACAAGAGAGCCAGAGCTTAGATATGGCGGGCAGGACAATAGCACAGCTATTACCCGCTTTACGCTTGCGGTAGACGACGGGAAAGATACAGATTTTATAAATATTAAGTGTTTCGGACGTACTGCGGAATGGGCGCAGAAATGGTTAAGCAAAGGCAGCAGGGCAGAGGTTACTGGTAAGATTAAAACAGGCAGCTACGAGAGCCAGCGCACGGGCAGTAAGGTATATTACACAGAGGTTGTGGCAAATAGCGTAGGATTTGGAGAGAGCAAAGCAGAGGCAGAGGCGAGAGGGCAGCAGCTGCCGGAGAGTGACGGGTTTATGAATATCCCAGAGGGAGCAGACGAAGAGCTACCGTTTAATTAACAGAAAGCGAGGTACAGAACATGGAGCAGGAAGAAACAAAGACAACAGCGGCGGCAGGGGTAGAAATGCCGCCAGAGGCTGAAAGCTGGGTACAACTGCATGAAAGCGAATTAACAGAGCTGATGCAGAAACAGGCAAAGGCTGCAATAACGGAACTGAAACGACAGGAAAAGCAGGAGAGGAAGAAAGAGAAATACCACAACACTTTTACGCTTATGAAATGTTACCGTGATATGGCTTTTCATATCGAGAACGCAATAAGCGACGGGCAGCAGTTAGAACTTAAAGGCATGACGGACGAGCAGCAGCGTACATACTTAGAGAGTATCAGACGCACACGCTTTAAGACATTGATAATGACAGCACATATAGACAAAGCGGTAGAAGAGATAGAGCGCCGCAGAGAGGCGGCAGGCAGAGGTGTAGAGTACAAGGCTTTTGAAATGTATTTCATGCAGGGCATGGACTATGCGGAAATCGCAGAGGAACTGGATACAGGAAAGAACACACCGAGGCGCTGGGTTACGGGCATCATAAACGAGCTGTCAGTATTATTGTGGGGGATTGACAAAGAGAGGGTAAAGTAAGTGTTTGAAAAAATAAAAGCATGGATAAAAAGAAAGCGGGAAACAGCGAGAGAACAGCAGGCGGCAGACAGGTTGATAAAGCATATAGAGCAGGCGTTAGGATTTGAGCTTTACGAGTGGCAGAGGTTATATATAATAACTGGGATATGGCGGAACCAGGCGCACTTTTTTGGGATCGCATCAAGTCTTGGAGCCTGCTAAGCGAAGATGACCGTTTTTCTTTTGCAGGTGTCAACCCCTGCGCTGAAGAACCTCTTCCGGCTGGAGGGAGCTGTCTGCTGGGCAGTTTAAACTTGTCGGAGTTTGTCTGTCATCCCTTTACCCCGCAGGCATCTTTTGACCATGATGCATGGCGCGAAGCAGTACGTATTTCCGTGGGCTATTTAAATGAGGTTTTGGAAGAAGGGCTTCCGCTTCATCCTCTGGCAGAACAGCGTGAAAGCGTTAACAATTGGCGTCAGATTGGGTTGGGGATTATGGGACTTGGCGACGCCCTCATAAAACTGGGGATCCGCTATGGAAGCACAGAGTCTCTTGACTTTTGCAATGAGATTGGATTTGAGATGGCAGATACCGCAATCGCCTCTTCCGCGTTACTAGCCAAAGAGTATGGGCCCTATCCCATGTACCGTGAGGATGCTGTTATGGCAAGCCCCTATTTCATTGCCAATACAACCGAAGAAACCAAAGCGCTAGTGAAACAGAACGGCCTACGCAACAGTCAGTTGCTGACAATTGCACCAACCGGTTCCATTTCCACCATGCTTGGTATCAGCGGCGGAATTGAACCAATTTATAATATATCTTACACACGTAAAACAGAAAGTCTCCATGGGGAAGACCGCTACTATAAAGTATATACTGAAGTGGTCAAAAATTTTATGGACGCAACCGGAATTGACAGTGAGGAGCAGCTTCCAGATTATTTTGCTACTGCAATGACCTTAGATTATAAAGAACGTATTGAAATGCAGTCTGTTTGGCAAAAACACATTGATGCGTCGATTTCCTCTACGGTAAATGTCAAAAATGAATTCACTGTACAGCAAGTACGCGACCTATACCTATACGCATGGGAAAAAGGACTCAAGGGTGTTACACTCTACCGTGACAACTGCCGCCGCAGCGGTGTATTGCTCAATGAGCCTCCTGTCCAAGACAGTTTTCAATTTGATTCCATTTCTCCTGTCGGGCGTGCGGAACTTGGAAAAACCTATGGCACCACCTCCCGTTACCGTACCTCCTGCGGCAATTTGTTTATAACCATCAACCGTGACAAGGACGGAAACATCGTGGAAACGTTTGTCAATACGTCCAAAAATGGAATTTGTAAATCTAATATTGACGGTATGAGCCGCATGATTTCCCTGGCACTGCGCAGCGGTGTAAAAGTGGAAGAAATTATTGACCAGTTATCCTTTATCAGCTGCCAGGCCTGTGTCCGAACTCGGGCAAAGGGTGAAAAATTAGATGGGTCCTCCTGTCCTGATATCATCGCCCGTGCACTAGCAGAGGAATACAAAGTACGGCTCACAACGGAAAATAAAGATACAAAACCGGAATTAAAACTAGAACCTGTTCAAATTGGGGATACTTGCCCGGAATGCGGTGAAAAATTAAAGCACGAAGGTGGCTGTGCCATTTGCAGCTGCGGATGGTCCAAATGTCAATAAAGGAGGTTACGATAATGAAAAAACGTGGATTTGAGGTCGCCCGTGGATTTGAAAAAGAACATATTAGTTTACCTTGCCGCGCGACAAAGCACAGCGCTGGTTATGACTTTGAAGCAGCTGAGGATACTATAGTTCCTTCCCTTTGGAAACAGGCGGAGAAAAAACCAACTTTTGTCAAAACTGGAGTAAAGGCTTACATGCAGGGTGATGAGGCACTCTTTCTTTACAACCGGTCCTCCAATCCGTTCAAAAAGGGACTCGTGATGGCAAATTCCGTCGGTGTAGTAGACAGCGATTATTATAATAACGAAGATAACGATGGACATATCATGTTTGCATTTTACAACTTTTTTCCGGAAGATATTTTAATTAGAAAAGGGGAACGAATTGGACAAGGCGTATTTCAGCCGTATTTGAAAACTGATGATGATGATGCGTCCAGCAAAAGAATGGGTGGATTTGGCAGTACTAAACTGTAAGGATTTGTCATCCTTTAGAGAAATATGAAGAAATTTCAACTGGATTCCTTTTTTATCTTGACAAGTATGTACAAGATATGTTAAGATAAAGTTAAGAACATGTAAAATTTCCAGAGCGCGCCTGGAGCAAAAAACGAAGGCCTGTAACTTCCGTTAACGGTAAAACGGTTTCTATAGTTCACAGGCTTTTCGTTTGCAAAAAGATCAACAGACAAGCCTTATTTTAAGGAGAGAGAAACATGAATTATGTAAATTACATCATCATGGGAATTCAGTTACTCGGCGGTCTTGGAATGTTTTTGTACGGGATGAAAATTATGGGGGACGGACTGGAGCGGGTTGCTGGCGAAAAAATGGCCTCTATCATTGAGTCTCTAACCGGGAACATTCTCAAAGGTGTTTTAGTGGGTACTGTTGTCACAGGCCTCATTCAAAGTTCCAGTGCAACAACCGTCATGGTAGTCGGTTTTGTCAATGCTGGCATTATGACACTGCCACAGGCGGTCGGTGTTATCATGGGTGCCAACATTGGAACAACTGTTACCGCACAAATTTTACGTTTGGGGGATTTAGGCGGTGCATCTGTTCTATTGGAATTTATCAAACCAACAACGTTAGCCCCACTCGCTCTCATCGTCGGTTTAATTCTATTGGTTGCATCCAAAAAAGATAAGGTGAAAGAAACCGGCGGTATCATTATTGGTTTTGGTCTTTTATTTACAGGCATGGAAACCATGTCTACCTCTGTCGGTGCCCTTAAAGATGTAGAATGGTTCCGTAATCTGTTTGTTCAATTTGAAAACCCGGTTGCCGGTATTTTGGCTGGGACGGGTGTTACGGCAATTATTCAAAGTTCCAGTGGAAGCGTAGGAATTTTGCAGGCTGTTGCCTCGGCTGGGATGGTCACCTTTGCTTCTGCCCTGCCTATTATTATGGGACAAAATATCGGAACATGTGTCACAGCATTGATCAGTAGTATTGGTACCAGTAAAAATGCCAAAAAAGCAGCAATGATCCATTTATATTTTAATATCATAGGAACCGTGGTATGTACCACCGTTGTTTATACTGTTCATGCATTTGTGGATATTCCATTTTGGAATGCAACTATGACGCGTGGTAATATTGCAGATATACATTCCTTATTTAATATTATTTGTACCATTATGCTGTTACCGTTCTCGAAATTTTTAATATATCTTGCAAATATTACCGTTGGCAAAAGTACAGACGAGGTGCAGCCTTCCAAAGAAGGTGCGTTGGACAAGCGTTTTCTCACTACGCCCTCAGTTGCGATTGGACAATGCCACAATGAAACCAACCATATGATGCAGCTGGCTATTGAAAACATGACGCTCGCAAAAGATGCCATGATTAACAACAATGAAAAAGCGGCGAAAAAAATTATCAAAAACGAAGATTCCATTGACGATCTCGAAGTACAGTTAAACAACTATTTGGTCTTGATTACCGACCGTGATTTAACAGAACAAGAAAGCAAAACAGTATCCGGGTTATTCCATGCCATAACCGATATTGAGCGCGTTGGAGACCACTGCAACAACATTGCAGAGTTAGCGCTGGACAATATCAAGCGCGGCGCCATTTTTTCAGAGAAAGCAAAAAAAGAACTTGGCGCGATGTTCGATGCTACGCTGGAAATTTTGCATATTACGTTCCAGGCTTTTGAAAATGACGATGTGGATTTGATTCGCAAAGTAGAACCGCTTGAAAAAGTAATTGACAAATTTAATACGATGTTGAAAAAGAAACATATCACGCGTTTGAAACAGCAGGAATGTTCCGTTCGCAGCGGCGTCAATTTTTTGGAAGCGATCAATGATTTGGAACGTGTCAGCGATCATTGCAGTAATATTGCAATAACAGTTGCGCAAAAGCACAGCAATTCAGAGGATTTTGATATGCACGGTTATACAAGGGAAGCAACAGAGCGTGGTGGTGCCGAATTCGAGGCAGATTATCAATATTTTGAAGAAAAATTTTATTCACCTATTGCCTAAAGAAATAAAACCAACAAAATGAGCCATCGACTGTAGACGCATACATTTCAACTGTCGTGATGGCAGATGCGCGTACAACGCCGCTTTCCTTTTGGATGGCGGCGTTACTTTATCCTCTCCTTGTGCGGTTTATATTTCTCCGCCATGCCATTTGTTTTGACCGTTTCTCGTCAACCTTCTAACATTTTTTGAAGCACAAAAAAGAAATCTGTCCATTTTTTACAAAATCTTTATAACATGTTGAGTTTTAACCAAAAGTATGATATAATAAATAGGTTCGTGTGGCTTGAAAATTTAGAAATTTCAATAGATATGGGGTAATGGAGTCGTATGCAGCAAACAGATTTTATTCATCTAGGTTTATCGCAGCCTTTGCTTCGGGCATTAGCTGAAAAAGGCTATAAAGTTCCAACTACCGTGCAGATTCAAAGTATTCCCGCTATTTTAGACGGCCGGGATGTCATTGCACAATCGCAAACCGGTACCGGCAAAACAGCAGCTTTCGCCCTTCCGTTGCTTCAAAAAGTGAATCCGCGCATCAAAAAACCGCAGGTCTTTATTTTGTGTCCTACTCGCGAGTTGGCCTTGCAAGTTTCCTCTGAAATAAAAGGATTCTCAAAATATTTGCCACAAATTCACTGCGCTGCTTTGTATGGCGGGGAACCTATTGGCAATCAACTACGGCGGCTACGCAGCGGCGCGCAAGTGATTGTGGGCACACCTGGCCGTATGATTGACCATTTCAAGCGGAAAACTATATCTGCCAATTCCATTCATAGTATCGTTCTTGATGAGGCTGATGAGATGCTGGATATGGGATTTTTGGAAGATATTCGGTTCATATTAGGCCAGTTACCGCAGGAACGCCAGATGTTGTTGTTCTCTGCAACTATTTCAGATACTATTATGGATATTGCCAAACAATATCAAACGCATCCCAAACAAATTAACATTTCTAAGTCCAGAATCACTGTCGATGCAATCAAGCAATATTATTATGAAATTCCTGCACACAAAAAGATAGAGTTGCTCTGCCGTCTTTATGAAGCCCACCAGCCACAATTGGCCCTAATTTTTTGCAACACCAAAAAACAAGTGGATGAACTAACCAGTGCTTTGCAGTTGCGCAACTATCCCGCCAAAGGGTTACATGGCGATATGAGTCAAGAAACGCGCAATCATGTGATTACAGGATTTCACCGCGGACGGTTTCAACTCTTGGTTGCAACTGATGTTGCCGCACGGGGACTGGATATTTCTGGTGTGGAGATGGTCTTTAATTTTGATATTCCGCAAGATATCGAATATTACGTCCACCGTATTGGCCGGACTGGCCGTGCTGGGAAAACTGGAACGGCTTTTAGTTTTGTAAGTTCCCGCAAGGATTATATTCAGCTGAAAAATATTGAGTCCTATACAAAATCTGATGTGCTACCAGGACAAATCCCTTCCAGCCGTATGCTGGCAAATTCCCGAATGGAAGACCTGGTTGAACGGGTGCAGCACGTGCTGCAATCGGAGGACGTCGAAGAATGGGAGCCAATTATGGATCGAATCATGGAAACTCAGGATTGTACATCCGTCCAGGTTGCCTGCGCGCTGATTCGTACCATTTTAGACGATCAGTCCGGTGCCGATCTAGAAGAAATTACACAGACATCTGCCTTTTCTACCGATGCTGTTTCATCAAAACGTTCGAGCAAAAAAGGAAACCGGACTCGTTTATTTATCAGCCTAGGTACAGAACAACGAATTGGAAAGGGTGATATAATGCACCTAATCACCAATCTTGGACATATCCAGGATCACGAAGTAACCAATATTAAAGTTTTGCAGCGGTACAGCTTTGTCGATGTTCCAAGCCAGCATGTTAATCATCTGCTGCGCGCATCTAAAGGGCAAAAGCTGAAGGGAAACCGTTTTTCCCTTCAGCGAGCTGCAGTAAAATGAAGTGAACATATAAGGAGGGTTTGTTATGTCAGGACATTCTAAATGGGCAAATATCAAACATAAAAAGGAAAAAACGGATGCTCAGAAAGCCAAAATTTTTACCAAATTGGGCAGAGAGCTTGCGGTTGTTGTTAAACAGGGCGGCCCAGATCCCAACTCCAATTTCAAATTGAAAGATGTCATTGCAAAAGCAAAAGCGGCAAACATGCCAAACGACAACATTTCCCGCTGCATTAAAAAGGCGGCGGGCGAAGGCGGTGGCGATGATTACGAAGAAATTATGTACGAAGGTTATGGCCCCAAAGGTGTTGCTGTGATTGTGGAAACATTGACCAACAACCGCAATCGCACGGGCGGTGATGTCCGTCACTATTTTGACAAATTTCATGGCAATTTGGGGACAAGCGGCTGCGTATCCTGGATGTTTGATAAAAAAGGGGTCATTGTGATTGACCGGGAAGGCCAGGAGGATGAAGAAGCCGTTATGATGGACGCATTGGATTGTGGCGGCGAAGACTTTTCCGCAGAAGAGGATTTCTATGAAATCATCACAGCTCCAGAGGCATTTTCTTCTGTGTTGGAGGCTTTGGAAGAGCGAGGCTATACGGCGTCATCTGCTGAAGTTTCGATGATTCCACAAAACTATATCTCACTGACCGAGGAAGATGACATCAAATTTATGGATAAATTACTTGAGGCATTAGAAGAAAATGAAGATGTCCAGAATGTCTATCACAACTGGGATATGCCAGAGGATCACGATTGATTTATAACCGGTACTACCACAGTGCCGGTTTTTTCATACACTTTCGCGGAATCTTCAATCCTTTTTCACGAGGTAAACACAATAATCCGGTATACTTTGATCATGAAAGGAGGTTAAACTATGATACTCAGCAAATTAACTGCAATGATACTATCCTCTACTTTGCTCTCTGGCTGCGCTAATTGGGATGCCACTTCTACTCAAACTGATGTACAGGCACAGCTGGCAGATGCCTGTACGACGCATATCGTTAATTATACCGAAACCGATACTGCCCCAAACTGGCAGACTAGTGATTATACATCCATTATCTGTAATGGAAGTGAGGCAGAAATTTCCGGCAACGGTGCCGCTTCAGATGCTAATGGCATTACCATCAGCCAGGCTGGAACCTATGTTTTATCTGGCACATTAACAGACGGTACACTCACTATCGATGCTCCCTCTGACGCATTGGTTACTGTCGTACTTAATGGTGTTTCATTGTCCTGCTCAGACAGTGCCCCGTTCTATGCCAAACAGGCAGATAAAACGGTTGTCGTATTAGCAAATGGCACAGAAAATATCTTATCCGATGGAGAAATCTATCAATATCCGGATCCTGAGACAGATGAACCCAATGCTGCCCTCTTCAGCAAAGATGACTTAACCATTACTGGAAGCGGTATGCTGACTGTCTTAGGGCAATATAACAACGGTATTGGCACAAAAGATGATTTAAAAATAACAGACGGTACCATCACTGTCATCTCGACAGACGATGGATTGGTAGGAAAGGACTCCGTTGGCATATCCGGCGGTACTATTTCTATTAACGCTCAGTGAGATGGTATCAAGTCCTCCCAAGATGCCGATACAGAAAAGGGATTTATCCGCATTTCTGGAGGTAATATTTCCATTCAGGCCGCTGGCGATGGAATGCAAGCCGCTACCTGTATTCATTATGATGATGGTACTACGAACATTACAGCTGGAGGCGGTGCAGCTGCTGCCCAACCTCAACAAAATTCTGGGCCGGGACATTTCACTGCAGCAACAGAAACACAAGAGGATACGCCCAGTACCAAGGGCGTGAAAGGCGATGGAATGGTCACCATTTCCGGCGGCTCTCTTACTGTTGACTCTCAAGACGATGCTGTGCACAGCAACAATGCTATCATGATAAACGATGGCACCCTATTTCTTACAACTGGCGATGACGGTATTCATGCAGATCAATCCTTAGCAATCTCCGGTGGTACCTTTTCCATTCCTACCTGCTACGAAGGTCTTGAATCTGCTGTCATAGACATTTCTGGTGGAGATATTACATTAACTGCCAGCGATGATGGAATTAATGCTGCGGGCGGTGAAGATGAAAATATTTATACACCATCCAACCAAGATATTATGCCGGAACAAAACACGCCGCCAAACAACAGTGAAAATGCACAACCACAGCCACCTAATGGAAGCAACCCCATGTTTACTAACGGGGAACAATCTGTCCCACCTGCAGATCAACCCGAACAAGTGCCGCAGGGACAGCAGCCTCCTGCTATCCCTGGGGAAGATAGCTCTACTCTGCCGCAAGGTGGATACGGCGGCAGAGGCGGCGGTATGCCAGTTGGCATGGGGCAAGGAAATTCCAATAACACCCTCTCCATTAGCGGTGGTTCTATCTCTATCTGTGCCAGCGGAGATGGCATTGATACCAATGGTTCCTTTACTATGACCGGGGGAATTGTAACAATTAATGGTCCAGAAAGCAATGGTGACAGCGCTTTGGATTACGATGGTTCCTTTGACATCAGCGGAGGAACGCTGATTGCGGCTGGCGGTATTGGCATGATGCAAGCACCGTCTGCCACCTCTACACAAAGCAGCATTGTTGCAACC
>CALLNG010000517.1 GCA_938005345.1 uncultured Clostridia bacterium | reverse complement strand
TCTGCTTTGACTGCCACAAAGAGTCCATATGCTTTTCCCATTTTCCGCACTTCTTCCTTGGTATATTCTCCAAGCGGCATTTTAATATGCGCAAGCTGTTTCTGGTTCAAATGGTATAACATATAGGTCTGGTCCTTTTTCCAATCAGATGGAATTTTTAATAAATACCGACCTGTCTCCGCTTCCTTTACCAACCGGACATAGTGTCCTGTCGCTACATACTCCGCTCCCAATTCTTTAGCTACACGGAACACCTCTCCAAACTTAATTTTCCGGTTACACATCACGCAGGGATTTGGCGTTCTTGCTGATGCATACTCATGCAAAAAATAGTCCACAATCTCCCGCCGAAACGTCTCCCTCAAATTCAACACAACATGTTGTACGCCCAGCTGACTGGCCACTTTTTTGCCATCGCGTACTGATTCTGGCACGTCCTCTTGTTTTCCTCCCCACAAGTCCAAGGTAAACCCGATTACATTGTATCCTTGTTCCAGCAGCAATGCTGCTGCGACCGAACTATCTACTCCACCGCTCATTCCCACCAATATGGTTTCTTTCATAACGCTTTCCCCCATCTTCCGATACTAGTCCCGCACATATTACGATTGGGCTTAATGTTTTTCCATCTGTTTTTATCCATTGCGCTTCCGGGGCTCAATTGTCGTGGATACCTATCATGTCCCGCACTACTTCCCCTGCCGCAATGAGTCCCGCAACAGAAGGTACAAACGATACACTTCCTAAAACATTTTTTCCTGATTCCGCCTGCTGACCAACTTTGGCAGGTTCCGTGGAATAGACCACTTTTAGCCGTTCAACACCTCGATGACGCAGTTCTCTGCGCATGACTCTAGCAAGTGGACACATCGTCGTCTGATACAAGTCTGTGACTTGAAATTTTGTTGGATCCAGTTTATTTCCCGCACCCATACTGCTAATTTGTGCGATACCGTTTTCCCAGCAGCGCTGTGCAAGCTCTAATTTGGCAGTGACCGTATCCATCGCATCCACTACATAATCATATTGTGCGAGCGGAATCTGGTCAGCGGTTTCTGGCAAATAAAACAATGGCAGTGCCGTCACCTGCATATCTGGATTGATTTGCAGCATACGCTGTTTCATAGCTTCCACTTTTTTCATTCCAATGGTTTTCTCTATAGCATGGAGCTGCCGGTTTAGATTGGACAAACAGACCACATCATGGTCCACTAAAACAACGTGCCCAATTCCACAACGTGCCAAGGCTTCCGCTGTATAGGAACCTACTCCGCCGATGCCAAATATTGCTACCGTACTGTGCGCCAGCCGTTCCATCCCTTGCTCCCCAAGCAAAAGCGTACTTCTCTCAAACCGTTCCTGCATGCTCAGTCCTCCATCTCCTACATTTTTTAAGTCAAATCAAACCATCTTTGTTCCTTTGCAGCGCCCGCTTCTAATCCCTATTACTTGAAGGGCGTTCCATCTTCTTGTCCGGTTTCTATAACCTGATTATCCGCCAAAATTTCTGGTTTATATTTCATGCTGTCCCGCTCTGTGAGAGTTCTCACCACTTTACATGGCACACCGGCCGCAAAGCTGTTTTCCGGTATATTTCTTGTGACGACACTTCCCGCTCCAATCACGCAGTTATCCCCGATATTCACACCGGGGCAAACAGTCACGCCTGCGCCAAACCAACAGTTATTTCCAATCACTACCGGTTTGGCATAGCAAAGTCTCTTTACTGCACCATTTGCTGTACGCATCGCATTTCTTTCATTCGGCAGCATGGGATGTATCGGTGTGACGATCGTGACATTTGGTCCAAAATTGCAATGATCTCCAATGGTTACTGACGCATCATCTTGTACAGTAAATTGAAAATTCGCAAATAAATGCTTCCCAATTTTGGTGTGTTTGCCATAATGGAAAAAAATCGGTCCCTGCATAAATCCGCCTTCTCCTATTTCTCCGACAATTTCCTGAATGATCTGCGCCCTCTTTTCCGCCTCCTCCTCAAGAGTATTGTTATACATCACATTGAGATTATGTGTTTTCCTTTTGATGGCTTGCAGTTCCGGGTCAGAGGGGCAAAACAAAATACCTGCCATAATTTTTTCTTCTTCTCTCATTAAAATTTCCTTCTTTCCTTATTTTACAAATGGTCTATTAAATACGTATTCCTACATGGACATTATGGTTTTCTTGCAAGCTGCAAGTCTATGGTATCATAGATTGTAATTCTACCGCCATGTGTGTCGATTGCTTGTTGTATTTTATCAAAAAATTCTGTTCTAACCGTTTCTTCCATTGCAATATGATCGGAATACGTACCAAGTAACTGAATATACTCTTTTGCAGAAAAAGTCCGCGTGCGGTAAAATAAGGAATAGCATATATCTTCAAATCCATAATTTTTAGCAATCATGGCTCTCTGCTTGGCTTGCTTTTCGCCGTATTCCTTTAGCGGTTCTTGCTTTTTATGATAGTATGTGTCATAGTATAAGCCATAAAGCTTATCCATCTCCGCTGTAAGCGCGGGATTTTCTTTGTCACGGTATGGATGATTGGCAAATCGCGCAAAAGCACCGCCACTTTTGAGCATGGAATAGACTTTTTTGTAACCGATTTCTTCCGGCACCCAGTGAAATGCTGTTGCAGAAAATACTAAATCATAGGCATCCGTTTCAAAATCTACATTTTCAAATTTATTTGTCACCACCGAAAAATTAGGATAGGCTTTAAATTTCTCTGTGCATAATTTAGAAAAATTTTTCCCATATTCAACCGCGGTAAATTCGCACCCTGTTTGCAAAACCGGCAATGTTGCTTGTCCGCTGCCAATTCCAACCTCCACAACCTTCTTCGATGCATTGATTGGTATATAAGCAAAAATAGTTTGGTACAGCTTTTCTACATACCCCGGACGTAACTTTTCATATGTCGCTGCTGCTGTATCAAATGTCCACTCCAAGCCCGTTGTCACCGCCACGTTTCTCACTCCTATTTTTATGTTTAAAAGAGGGTTGATATTGATATGCCTTTTAATTGTACCACGCTTTTCATTTTTTTTCAACATTGGTTTTTTTCTCCTTGTATAACTTTTTGTGATTCACCCATACTAAATTCGATTTATGTAATATAAATCAACTTTTCCTCTAATCGAAGACCCACATGATGAAAAGCAATCATGTAAACACCTCTGAACCTCCAACTTTTTCATCTACCCACCTCTATCCAGCCCTTTTGGCCGGATTCCATTGGGAAACCGGTCCAATAAGGGTATCGGGAAACTTCGGTGCCGCATCCCAGATCGCCAATCGGATGCGGCACCATTTTTTTAAAATATTTTTTTAAATTTCACGATTCTAACACATTTTTATGGTATAATACAAAAGTAGAGCTATGATTCAAAGATATTATACAATTTTATGTTAGACAGACCTGCTATGCATAAAAAAGAAGAAACTACTGTTAAAACTCCTTCGTCAACTCTTTACATAACTTTGCGAATCATATAGAAACCAGCTAGGGGAGGAATCAATATGTATCATGTACTCGTTGTGGATGACGAAGCAAAAATCCGAGAGGTCATTCGGGAATATGCAGAATTTGAAGGATAT
>CALLNG010000516.1 GCA_938005345.1 uncultured Clostridia bacterium | reverse complement strand
CTTCAGTCGGTGCGCTGGCTGGAAGACTTTTTACAGTCCTATGACGGGGCGTTAATTGTGATTTCACACGACCGATATTTTTTAGATAAAGTGACCAACCGCACCTTTGAACTGGCGCACAACCATCTAACTCTGTATAATGGGAATTATACTCGTGCGATGCAACAAAAAGAAAAAAACTTAGAGGTAGCCCAAAAACACTATGAATCCCTGCAAAGCGAAATTAAACGTATCGAGGGAATCATTGAACAGCAGCGCAGATGGAACCGTGAAAAAAATATTAAAACAGCGGAAAGCAAAGAAAAAATGTTGAATCGGCTGTTGCAGGAGTTAAAGAAGCCAGAAACCGCACCCGATAACATTCATTTCCGTTTTTCTGTCCATCAAATGGGTGGAAATGATGTGTTAATGGCAGAAGATCTTTCCAAAGATTTTGGCAAAGGCGCTTTATTCTCGCATGTCAATCTTCACATACGGCGTGGAGAGCGTGTTTTTTTACTTGGCCCAAACGGATGTGGCAAGACGACACTATTTAAAATTTTGTTGAACCAGATTACCGCTGATTCCGGACATTTTCACTTTGGCGCCAATATTACAGTAGGATATTATGACCAGAATATGGAAACGCTTTCCCCGGAAAATTCCATATTGGAAGAGATATGGAGTTCTTATCCTAAAATGACTGCAACAGAAGTACGCAATGTATGTGCAGCATTTTTATTCCGTGGGGAAGATGTTTTGAAAGAAATTGGCCTACTGAGCGGTGGAGAAAAAGCAAAGGTTGCTCTCCTGAAATTGATGTTACAAGGTGCAAATTTTTTAATTTTAGACGAACCGACCAACCATTTGGATATCAATTCAATGGAAGTATTGGAGCAAGCTTTATCTGAATATGACGGTACGTTATTTATTATTTCCCATGACCGTTATTTCATTAATAAACTCGCCACCCGCGTATTGGTTATGGATCATGGAGTTGTCACTTCGTACTTAGGAAATTATGATAATTACCAAGAACATGCCATAAAACATGATTCGACAGAACAAACTGCGCCTTCCTCTGTACAAAGTGCCGGTAAACGGTCCTATTTAGAGCAAAAAGAGTGGAATGCCAAAAAACGGAAACTGGTAAATACCATAAAAAAGGCAAAAACTGAAATTGCAAAGTTGGAAACTGAAATTGATGAAGCTAGAAAACAAACTGTACTGCCAGAAATTGCAGCGGACTATACTAAATTAATGGAATTACATCATACCATTGATACGAAAGAAGAATCTTTGTTGTTGCAATATGAGATTTTAGAAAATAACGAAACTCAATTACAGCAAATGGAAAAATCAGAATCCACATGTTCTTGATTAAAAAGGAGACAGGGGAATATATTCCCTTGTCTCCTCCCTATTTACATGTACACAAGTTCTAGTATGTCTTTAAAATTATCTATATTGTAAAGGTTAATATTTTTATCATTGGGCAGGTGTTTTTCGTTGTACCACAACACATCTAACCCTACAGCCGATGCGCCCAGGACATCTGTTTCATAATCATTACCTATATACAATATATCATTCACACCAAACGCCGGCAGGTCTGAAAGTATACCATCTATTGCGATTTGATAGAATTTCGAACTGGGTTTTCTAATACCATAATCAGCACTTGAATACAGTTTTTTAAAAAAATGTAAGATATGAAAATCATTTAATAATTTTCTGGCGGAATATCCAGTAAAAATACTATTCGACAATATATACATCATTACATTTTGCTCGTATAACTCATTTAAAGTGAATCGAACCGTTTCTGTCAAAGTAACCTTTTGCATCTGATTCATTATTTCGTAGTCCAGTTCTTCCCATGAACTTGGAAAATCCACTCCAAATTTTTTAAAATACAGAGGAATCTCATCTTTGATTAAACAAATTTCTACATTTTCTTCCTTTCGCTTATCGTAAAGCGGTAGAAATGTATTCGCATAATCCATCATATTCTCCAAGGAACAGACGTTTGAAAAAAATTTGTTATATAAGTAATGAATACCCGCGCTAAAATCAAAAGATATGTTTTTAAGCACCGTATCATATAAATCAAACAAAATTACTTTTTTCATTATCCTACCTTCCTTAATCCTACTTGTCTCCTAGCATCTTTCTATAGTTCATTGCCAGCCTCTCCAAAGGCTTCGCCTATACTAAATCATAAACACAAATTGCGCCATGCAATGTATTTACCACAATTTCAAGCAACCCATCTCCATCCACATCCGCTACTGCTGGCGCTGCCATTGCACCATTTGGATAGTTCCCGGCTTCTTTTGCGGGCGGCAAAGGAGCACTGGAAATAAGTTTTCCTTCATAATTCAAAATACAAAGACTTCCGACATTATTTGGTGTTAGCCCTTGTTCACTATCATAAAATGTAGCAAAAATGACCTCCTTTTTGCCATCTCCGTCAAGGTCACGGCATACAGGCGCTGTTGCATATTGCAGCATTGGACTCGTACGTTTTGTCAGACTATAAGGCCAAGCATAGGGCTCCTTTTTGTCCAAATTGAAACAATGCACCTTTCCGTTATAGGAATTAAACAAGATTTCCGGTTTACCATCCCCATCTAAATCTTCAATAACCGGCGTTTGCTGCACCATAGAAGCAATGGAAACATTACTTTGCAGTAATGGCGCCCCCAAATCAGTAGGTGGCAGGGACCAATTCGCGTATCGCGTCCTATCCGCATTTAATAGAAATACTGTCATATACTCTGTCGGCGGATAACTTGGCGCATATTTTCTATTGCACATAATACCTGTCACAGCCAGTTCCTTTTTTCCGTCTCCGTCCACATCCGCCACAGCAACGGCACCATGTCCGAATTCAGCCCGGTACAAATCTTCACGCAATTCGTTTCCTGTGATTGACCATCCCCAGCCTTCATTATCACCACGGATTTCTGCAGACGGATCCTCGTAAAACGCCACCTGCGCCCAGGTTCTATCTCCATATACAGACGAATTTGCCTGCATCAACGTACCATTCGGCTTATATATACTAACAAAAGAATTATCCGTCGGCACGATAATTTCAAGCTGTCCATCAGAATCTAAATCTGCTGTTTCGATTCCATCCATAAACACCCCATAGCTCCATCCTTTTGCAGGATATTGCGTATTATCCATCTGCGGCCATCCGGAACGAATCTGTCCATCGTAGGAAAGTACATATACGGATTGTGGTGAATCTACACCATAGCCTACGATAATTTCGCTTTTTCCATCACCATCTATATCTGCAACCTCAAGACTTCTGCCAGCAGCTGCTAATGGTGTCTGCGGCCATCCAGGTTCAAAATATCCATTGGCATCAAGAACGGAAATCAATCCATTCCCATGCAATGATACAATCTCAAGTCCCCCATCACCGTCAATATCCGCAACTTCCAGACTACTCCAAGTATGTCCCGCACTCGCACCAAACTCTTCCAGCGGAGCACTCCGGTCTCTTCCAGAGTTCACCTTCCATAAAACCGCCCCACTAGCACCATCCAAAACAGTTATGGAATAGTTAGAAAAAACAATCTCGTTTTTTCCATCGCCATTTAAGTCTACTACAGTTGGCGCGCAATAGTATGCTTCCTCCGTCCAAAGTGGATATGTTCCTGCATTTGAATATTTTAGTACAGGTGTAGCTGCTATACAACTAAATGGAAACATTAGCAGCAATATAATACAAATACATAGTTTTTTCATAAGCGTCTCCTTTAATTAAAAACTGAATTGCTTTTAGAAATGGTTTGATAATTTTCTCCTTCACTTGAGGTCTTCACCACAATAATGGACGCCCCTGCCGGAATATCCTGTGTTTTTATCTCGGATATATAACCGGCGGCACTTCCGCCTGGATAGGAGATTTCTCCTTTTGTAATAGCTGCTTCCCGCACGATTTTATCTTCTGTCATATAAAATACGCGAACTCCATAATGTTCTACAGCAGGTGAAAGATAAATCGTCCCATTTGAATATGTAATGCTGCAAAGTCCATCTGGCACACTGCTAAAGGCATCTGCAACGTCTATATTTCCTAAAACTCCCGCAGCGATACCCATGTCATGGGTAAATACACCTTCATCACACAATTTATCGGCAAGCGTACGGGCAGCATTTTTTAATGGGGCACACAGCGTGTTGTAACACATTTCAATCATATCTGAACGATAAAGGATACTTCCTGATTCTAAGGCGGCATCAATTAATCCCTTTCCCGCTGCAAAATGAACTGCGCCGTCATAAGTAAAATCGCCTTGTGCCTCGCTATAGCCTAATGTGCGCAGGCACATAGCTGAAAATTGTTGTACTGTGGCATCTTCAGCTGCACCAAATTCTGTAGCTGTTGTACCATTAACATAATAATTTTCATAAAGCCATCCAATGGAATCCCCCGCCCAGGCGGGTACATCATTAAACGGATGTGGATTTTTCTGGTACAGTGCCTTTTCTTCTTTTCCCAACAAACGCAAAAGGGAAACTGCAATTTCTGTCCTTGTTGCCGGACGGTACGGTTCTAAGCTCTCTACACTATAACTCTCCCCCGTTCCTTTTATGAGGCCGAGTTGATAAAGGCTATATGCCTTTTCCTCAAAGCCTTCTGCGTATACAGAAAAACTGAACACACACACCATAGCCATAATCATACATAGTTTTTTCAAGTGAATCCCCCTTTTTCGAGTTTTTTCGTGATACGTCAAATAAGTTGACGTTCATTGATATCATATCATTGATATTTACCTATGTCAATATCAAACTCTTATACAAGGGAATAATCAATTCAACCCATGTCATCCCGAAGGCCATCTATGATATTTTCTCTTTTTATTTTATTCATAGCATACAGCATTGTAATAAATATCACAAGAAATACACCAACCACACTAAGAAGCATACTTTTCCACGGAAAGACAAAATTAATTTCACCGCCACCAATGAAGAACCCCTGATAGATTAAGCAAGAAGCTATTCCCGCGATGGGAAGTCCTAGTGCGAAAGTCCGCATACCATAAAAGAAGCATTCAAACCGCATCATTTTGTGAAAATCCCGGTCGGACATTCCAACAGAGCGGAGCATAGAAAACTCTCGACGGCGCATCCTAATATTTGTGGAAATCGTATTCATCACATTTGCAACTGCGATCATGGAAATCATACTAATAAAAATACCCGAGAATAGGTTCAAAACAAATTGGATATTACGGCTTTGGTCCAACATTGAATAGACGTTGTAAAGGGTATAGTCAGCAGTGATACCAGCAGCTTGTATTCCCTTTTTTATTTCCTTTGCAGACTGGGCCGGATTACTTGAACGAAATGTTATGCCCATCATAGTGGGTGCATGAAGGCTATCAAATTCTGCTTTTCTTGAATAAGGTGCTATTGCCATCAAGAAATATTCTTTAAC